>JACQAW010000190.1 GCA_016194725.1 Deltaproteobacteria bacterium | reverse complement strand
GTACGTTCCGGATTTGTGGAGCGACAACGGCAAGTCGGTCGATACCGCCGTCACGCGGGCGGCAAGCGTCGGGCAAATCGGCTGCGCCATCGAAACGTGGCCCACGCACCCTTCGCCAAAAAAACTGCTTTTGCGAACGCCTTTGGTGCGGTCGACGAACTGATCGACGAGCACGAAGTGGCCTGGCTTGTACTGCTCTTGCAGCGAGCCCACCGCGCTGACCGAAAAAATATTCCGCACGCCGAGCTTCTTGAGCGCGTGGATATTGGCGCGAAAGTTGATTTCGCTGGGCAGAATACGGTGGCCCACGCCATGGCGGGGCAGAAAAAATACCGGGCGTTTATGCAGGCGGCCCTCGACGATGGCGTCGCTTGGCCGGCCAAAGGGAGTGGTTAGGCGATGAGTCTTTTTCGACTGAAAGCCTTCCATCTCGTAAAGTCCGCTACCGCCGATGATTCCTATTGCCTCAACCATGATAAAATTCCTTTTAGGGCAACAATATCATCATCCGCAAATCAATGCGCGCCTTTCTGTGCACGCGCTTTCACCATTCTGGGCATTTTTGATTCTGACAATTGATTGCTGCCGATCTCGTAAACAAAGGAATGGGCATTAATAAGGGCATTTGAGCCCCTGGTGATCCGGCCTGTGGTGCTTGATATCTTTGCTATTAATCCAGTGTATTGACGTCGATACATATCCATGTCAATATGTCTTCATGAAGAGTTCCCGGAAAAACAAAAGAATCACCGCCAACATTCCCGCAGATCTGCTCAAGGATGCGACCGATGCAACTCAAGAGGGTATCACCGAAACGCTGATCCAGGGTTTGAAGCTAATCAAGCGCTCACTTGCTTACGAGAAGGCACAGGCGTTAAAAGGAAAACTGAAACTCGAAATCGATCTTGAGAAAAGCCGTGAACGTTCTCCTCGTTGATACATCCGTTTGGATTTCCTATTTTAACGGGAAAAGTTATCCTCAGCTCGATCTGGCTTTGAAAGAGGGCCGTGTTTACCTTTCTCCGGTAGTGGCCGCGGAACTGCTGAGCGCAAAACTCAAACCGGGCGATCGAGCTGCTTTGGAAGCGTTTCTTCGGGAGTTGCCTTTGTGTGAAACCCCTTTTGGCCATTGGGTTCTCGTTGGGGCGTTAAGATCTTCGTGTTCGTCGAAGGGCATTCACATTTCGACTCCGGACGCTCATATCGCGCAAAGCTCTTTGGATTTGGACGGCTATCTTTTCAGTGAGGATAGGATATTCAGCAAGCTAAGTGGTGTTACAGCGCTTAAGCTCGTGAGTGATTGAGTAATTTTTTTACATTTCTTCCGGCGACAAAAGCCCCGCTTTTTTTCGTTTATCCATCAGAAGAGCGACGGCGTCCAACGGCAGATTTCGTAACGTTCCGGCCGTCTTCGCGAGCAAATAGATCTGGGCTAGATGTTCGACCAGCTCCACTCGAAGGTATGCCTGTTCAACCGAGGTGCCCCAGGCGAAGACGCCGTTGCCCTGCACCAGGCAGGCGCTGGCGCGACGTGCGGCCGCACCCAGCGCGGCGGGCTCATTGACCACGCAGGGAATCAGCCTGCCCAGCGAGGTGCGCGTGCACTACCGCGGTTACCTGGGGCCAGGTTTTATAAATTTCGGCGTGCGACGGCCATTCGCCAAAAATTTTCGCGCCACCAGCTTTGGTTTTGCCGGCAGCATCGACGACGATAAGGTCGGCGTCTTTAAGGTCAAACTTGCCACGTCCGGTGGGCGTCGCGAGAAAGCGATTTTCATCAGCCAGGCGCGCCGAAATATTGCCGTCATGATTTGCGACAAAACCCTTCGAGTCGAGGCGGTGCGAATAAAGCACGACTTGTTTGCGGAGCCGGAATGTGGTCATGGAGTAACACTTTTAACTTCCGGGGCGAGACCTGTCAATTTTTCAAGGGAAATGCGCGGATTCGCAAAGGGTGAGCACCCGGTCGCCGCAGCCCGTGACCGGGCATTCCCGTTCGAAGTAAAACGGATCGATGACTTCGAAGTCAAACCGCTGGGTAATGTTCGAGCGTTGGGCCTGGGCCAACGCTCGATAGCCCGAGCGATGTTCGCCGGTGATCTCGACATTCAGGCGGATATCGAAAATCGGGCCCTTGTTCGAGGCCTCGGTGCGCGTGAGCCCGAACGGAATGACCTCGTTGGCCTCGACGGTGAGTGGCGGTTTTCCGAATTCGCGCAGCTTTCGCGAAATGCATTTTTCATTTTTCACGGCCTCGATGGCGCGGCTGCGCTCGCTGGCGTTGGCTTTGCAATAATACGCGGTTTGCATTCCCAGCTCCTTGAAGTCGATTTGCTGAGAGGTGACTTCGCAAGCTGACGCCGCGAAAAAGGGCAGTGATGCCGGAAGTGCGCAGAGTACGCAAAGTATGATTGGTGATTTCATGAGGCCTCCGGTGCGGCATGTAACGGTTTTTTTTCGGACCTGTCAAAAAATGTGGGGTGAATTGAATGTTATGGTTCGGTGGGGCGGGCGACTCCAGCAAAATATGCCAACTGCTGCTCAATACCAGCCATTGGTATATTACACGTGAGCGACGCAAAGGGGCTCTAACCCCGTGTCCGCGAACCGATGCTCAAACCGTATTGTGGTGGTGCCGACGGTGCTTGCGAACGTGCCGTACATGCTGGACGGGTTGAACTTGCTGAATCGGCTGTATCTGCGGAATAGCCGTGCCCGTCGCAGACGAAATCGTTTCGAGCGAATCCGGAACCGGCGCGCCGAAGTACGACTCAAACGCCGCACGCGCTACCTGCGAGGCTTTCACGCCATGGCGCGAGCCGTGGATGCAAAGCGCGGCAACCGCGATTTTGGCTCCGTCGCGCTGGCCGAACCCGACGAACCAGTCGTAGCGGCCCGGAGGGCTCCAGCCATTGAGCGTGCCGGTCTTGCCGGCGATGTAAACCTCATTGAGCGCCACGCTGCTGCTCACGTTGCGAAACGCGCGATGCGAGGTGCCCATGACGATCGTACGGTGCATCATCATCGAAAGCTCGTCTGCTGTGGGCTTTTCCAGAATCGACAGCAGCGGCTTGGGCTGAAAGCTGTAATCGAGCTTGCCGTCTTTTGAAACGGCCCGGTTCACGATCGAAGGCTCCATCATCACGCCGTCGTTGGCCACGGCGGCGGCGATCAAGGCGC
>JACQAW010000137.1 GCA_016194725.1 Deltaproteobacteria bacterium | reverse complement strand
TTTATCGTCGTCGGGCTGGTGCTGGACGCCTATCGGGTGGTTTTCAGGCGCAAAGACGCTGTTGCGTTGCCCGCCTCAAAAACCGAGCATTGAGGAGCTGAATTTCATGAAAAAGTTCAATGTCGCCGTTGTGGGGGCCAGTGGGGCCGTGGGCCGCGAGGTGCTGGCCACGCTTGCGCAGCGGTCTTTTCCGTTTTCGACTCTGCGGCTCTTTTCGTCTCACCGAAGCGCGGGGCAGAAGACCAAAGTCGGTTCGCTCGCGGCAACCTTCGAGGTGCTGGGCGACAACGAGTCGTTCAAGGGGCTCGATATCGTCTTTTTCACCTCGGGCAGCACGGTAAGCGAGCAGCATGCTTTTCGGGCCGCTGCATCGGGTGCTCTGGTAATCGACAACGCCAGTATCTTTCGCATGCGTCCCGACGTGCCCCTGGTCGTGCCCGAGGTCAACGGCGCAGCTCTTGATTCCGCGCGCGATACCCGCGTCGTGGCCAACCCCAACTGTACGACCGCGCAGATGGTAATGGCGCTCAAGCCGTTGCATGACCGCTTTCGGGTCAAGCGCGTGGTTTTGGCCAGCTACCAGGCCGTATCGGGAAAAGGGCAAAAGGGAATTGATGAGTTCAAGCGCCAGATTCGCGAGCACGTCGACGGCCGGCCGTTGACGACTGAAGCTTTTCCACACCCGATCGCTTTCAACTGCCTGCCCCATATCGATACTTTTCGAGCAGATGGCTTCACGGGTGAAGAACATAAAGTGATGGAAGAAACGCGCAAGATTTTGGGGGATCCGTCGATTCGCGTGGTTGCCACCTGCGTGCGGGTGCCCGTGCTGAACTGTCATTCCGAGTCCGTGACCATCGAGACCGAAAAGCCGGTTACGGTGGAACAGGCCCGTGAGGCGCTGAGCGCAATGCCAGGAGTGAAAGTATTTGATGATCCCGCGACCAACACGTATCCGCTGGCGCTGGATGTTTCCGGCAAGGACGATGTTTACGTGGGCCGCATTCGCAAGGACCCTTCGCTTGCCGAAGGCCAATATGGCCTTACCTTTTGGGTGGTGGGCGACAATCTCAGAAAGGGCGCGGCCCTCAATGCCGTTCAGATTGCAGAAGCTGCCATCGCCCGGGGTTTGATTCAAAATCAAGCGCCGCGTTAACGTCAATTGAAGTAAAACTGCTTCTTGCCAGATGGACCCGGATGATTTTAGCGTAGTGTCGCATTCATCATCTAGTTTGAGGGGTAACCTTAGTGCGGCGGTACTGGAGTCTCGGAATTTTTGGTCTGACACTGAGTACTCTATTGGCGCTCTCAGCGCCGGTTTACGCGGTCACAGTTACAGCGGTAAACTACGGCAATCAGATTGCGACTACGAATGGTCTTACTTATTATTACCCCACGGCTCCGGGCTCGGGTACTTGCGCTAACCAGCAGAAGACCTACTCGGTGGATGCCTCGCGCCCCGCGCAGGTGCCGATTAATTTCAGTGCGGGCGGCGTGCTCGGCGACCAATCCAAACTTCTGGTATTTCAGATTTCAAACACCGTACCTGTAACGACCATTTCCGGTACGGCTGCACCGGTGGCTGATCATACCGTGTCCATCAAAGCTGAAGTTTTGACGCCAGGAGCGGCCAATACCGCTTTGACTCTGGTGCCTCTGAATGGTGGCACCTACAACAGCAATGTCAATGAGCTCGATTATGGCACGGCAGCCGGCGGCACGGTGGATAGCGCCCTAGTTTCATTCGGCATTCTATTGAGGGACATCGTTGCGGGTGACGTCGCACCGGGAAACGTGATTGATACGACGCAGCCACCGACCGGGGGAAACGGTCTTTGTACTGCCTTGGCCGCGTTTTCCAACGATCCGGCGCACACCGCCGCGGTTTTTTGCGCGCCAAATCCGGGTGTCGTTCCGAATCAGATCACGCTGAATATCGGGTTGGTGCCGGCGAACTCGAACACGCCACTGACGCCGGCAGCGGCAAACAAAGACACCACCCAGACCGCGCCGATTCAGCCCATCACCGTGGTATTGGCTGATTGTCCGGAAGGGGCTCTGGCTCCACCCGCGAATCCGGCATTTCAGGTGCCGACCCTCAACTTCGGTCTTACGCCGGGCGATCAGCGCATTAAAGTGAACAATAGCACCGTGCTGCCCCAAGATATTACCACACAGGTTGTGCCCGTAATGGGAGTAGTCGTTTTCGCCGCTCCAAAAGGAACACCGCTAAATACCAGCGCACCGATTCAAAACGTCAATACTTCGGTAGGCGGAGGCCAATATACCGTGTCGGGCCTGGTCAACGACACCACCTATTGTTTTACCCTGGGTTACATCAATGCCGCGGGCTTCACGACAACCGATGGCGCATGGACGCAGGCCATTGCATCGCCAGCCACCGCCCAGTGCGCGGCACCTTCGCAGATCGATGGGTTTCTGAATCGCTCGACTTGTTTTATCGCCAGCGCGGCTTATGGAGAAGAGTGGGATCCTCGTCTTGAAATCTTGCGCCAATTTCGCGATCAGATTCTGGACCACTGTGCCGCGGGCCGTGCCTTCACCGACTGGTACTATTCGTGGAGCCCGTCAGCCGCGCACTGGCTGATTGAAAACCCGAGTTATCGCACGTTTGTCCGCGTACTGCTGATGCCCACCGTTGAGACGGCACGGGTTGCGTTGTGGGTTAGAAGCAATATGTGGGTCTTTGGCGTCATGCTGCTGCTGGGAACTGCAATGGCCGTCACGCTTCGCCGGAGGACCATATGAGCCTGAGTCTGGCGCTCGCAATCATGATGTGCCCCGGATTCGCTCGTGCCGCGGCTCCCGTGGATTATTCCAATCCTGACCAGGTCGAGCCGTATATCGAGTCACTCAAGAAAAAATATGACATCAAGCCAAGGCCGTTGACCGAGGCGCCGCGCCCGGCCGAGGCAAAAACTCCGGCTGCCGAGAATATCGAAAACAAGGCGCCGCTCACCGATCCCAATGAGGTGCAGCCCTATATCGAAAATTTGCGCCGAAAAAACGGGCTGGCCCCGGAGGCTCCGCTGCGCGGAAGCTCAAACCCGGGAGCGGTTCAGCCCTACATCGAGTCGATTAAAAAAGACCCTGAGCTCGAACCCAAATTCAAAAATACCGTGAATACCGCGGCTGGTTTTTCGTTCGTGGCGTCGAACCAGTTCAAAATCACCTCGAATAAGGACATTCAGGCCAACACCTTTGAGTCCGTTTATTCTCCCGACAGCAAATATGCTCCAAGCGCCGACGTGTTTGTCGAAAGGCAGCTGTATCGCAATCGTTATGTCGGAGCCCTGGGTGTCGTGGGCCACCTGAATGTCATTTCGATCGCAGGCAAAGGCGTTTTTACAAAAACTGGCGCGACAAGCCCCGATACGACATTTCGGTTTCTTGCCATTCCCGTAAGCGTCGGCGTCTCTTACCGGTTTTTGCAGATGCGATTTATCGATCCTTTCATCTCGCTGTCGGCCGTGGCCATTCCTTTTCTTGAAACTCGCAACGACGACCACCCCAGCCGGCGCGCAATGTCGCGTGGCTACAATGTCACGGGTGGCCTGGCCTTCAACCTGGACTGGATCACTCGTAAAGATGCCTGGGAGCAGTACGACAACAACGGCGTGCTGCATACCTATCTGCTGGCTCAACTCGAGGTCTTGCGAACGCTTTCCGGTGCGGTCAACTTCGCCTACAACGCCACTTATATCGGCCTGATGTTCGAATTTTGAAAGTTCGCGAAGAAGCCCCTATGACGGTGACGAAGGCGACGGCCCGGCTTAAAATCTTCCTCACCTACGACGGTACCGTCTACCATGGCTGGCAGCGCCAGCGGAATACGCCGAATACGATCCAGGAAATTCTGGAGACCAAACTTTCCGTCATCGCCAATTCGCGCGTCTCGACGATGTCGTCGGGCCGAACCGATGCCGGCGTGCACGCGCGTATTCAGGTGGCGCACGCCACCGTTCCCACGGCCGTGCTGCGCCTGCTCGGAACAGGCCACCCGCGTGCTCAAAGGACGCCACGATTTCAAGGCCTTTTGCGCTGCCGGATCGCAGGTGAAAACTACGACTCGCACGTTGTACGAAGCCCATTGGGGTTCATTTCATTGGCAAGGTGTCAGCCATTCCACCGAGCTGCGGGTGCTTCGCCTGACCGGCAGCGGGTTTTTGCGCGGTATGGTGCGCAGTGTTGCGGGCACGCTGGTTTATATCGGAAATCGCCGGGCCGGGCCTGAGCTTATGGGCCGTCTTCTCGAGACGGGTAGGCGGTCTGACGTGGGGCCCACCGCGCCCGCCTGCGGACTATGGCTTTGGGACGTCTTGTACAAATAAAGTTGACGGAACACCTCGTATTTGCGTAAAAACTCGACCATATGTTGAACTACGAATGTAAGGTCGAAACCAAGGGTCCAATCGTCCGTGAGCTCACGATTTCCGTGAAGCCGGACTCCATCCAGGAATATATCGCCAAGCAGCTCAATAACCTGCGCAAGACAGCCAAGATCAAGGGCTTTCGCGAGGGCAAGGTACCGCTGCAGATCATCAAGCAGTATTACATGCAGGATGTGAAGTCAGACGTCTATTCCAAGGTTATTCGCGACAGCTACGTGCAGGCGCTCGAAGCCAACAAAATTTTTGCCGTCGGCATGCCCGAGATCGAAACGAAATCCGGCTCAAGCCTCAATGATGGCGAGCCTTTGACGTTCACCGCCAAGATCGAGATTTTTCCGGATATCGAAGTAAAAGATATCAGCAAAGTCAAAGTCACCCGGCAGAGTCCCGATGTCACCGAAGCGGATATTGAAAAGAGCATCAACAACATCCGCGAGTCGCACGCGGAAGTGGTGCCCAACGAAACTTATAGCGGACCGGCCAAAACCGACGACATTTGCGAAATCTCGTTCAAGGGCCATGTGGGCGGCGAGGCGCTGCCTGAGCTGCAGGGTGAAAACCGCCAGATTCAGCTGGGCTCCAAGAGCTTCATGGAAGAGTTCGAAGACGCGCTTATCGGCATGAAAAAAGGCGATACCAAAACTTTTCCGATCAACTTCGCCGCTGATTTTTCGGAACCCAAGCTCGCGGGCAAAACCGCCGAGTTCACGGTGACCCTGCACGAGTTCAAGAAAAAGCAGATGCCCGAGCTCGACGACGAGTTTGCCAAGCGTTTCAAGATGGAGACCTCACAGGATCTGCGCAAAAAGGTCGTTGAAACCTTGACCGAAGACCGCGCTCGCGAGTCGCGTGAGAAGCTCAAGGAGAGCGTACTGGGCGAAATCTGCGGCATGCATAAATTTGAAGTGCCCAGCGGCCTGATACGTTCGCAGGTCGAGTATCTGGTGAAGGAAAACATGGAGTATCTCAAACGCCAGGGTTTCACCGAAAAGATGATTCGCGAGTACGTCGAGAAAAACACCGAGCAGCTGCAGAAGCGTGCCGAAGAGCAGGTTCGCACGTCGCTGATTCTGGACAAAATCGCCGAGGAGCAGAAGATCAAGGTTGAAGCCAAGGACCTGGAGCTGGAGTACACCAAACTTTCAGAGCGGCTGAATCTTCCGCCCGAGCAGGTTCGTCAGCTTTACGAAAAAGACGACAATGCCATTCGCCAGCTGCGTTATCGCATCAAAGAAGACCGCACGATCGATTACGTCATGGGCCAGGTAAAAGTTACCGACGCGAAATAAGCCGTAACCAGTTGTTGCGGCTCCTCGGGCTTGGGGTAAAATTTTGATCCAGAGGCCGTGACTATGGAAGAGCACACAATTGAGTTCAAAAAGGGCGAGGTTCTATTCAAGGAAAACGACGCCACAAAGGATCTTTTCATCATCCAGAATGGGATCGTGAAGATTTACAAGGAATCAGGCGGTACGCGTCTTCCGATTGCGATGGTGCACGCGGGCCAGTTCATTGGCGAGCTCTCATTTTTTGATGGCAAACCTCGTTCGGCTACTGCCGAGGCTGCCACGGACATCAAAGTCATCAAGCTCGATCCTGTCAAGCTGGACAAGGAAATCAAAAAAATGCCCAGCTGGCTTCTGGTGCTGGTGCGAAGCATAGCTGACCGCATGCGACAGGCCGACGAGCTGGTGAAGCGCAACATGATCGTGGATGCCCAGATGAGCGACGAGTTCAAGCGCTGGGAAGGCAAACCGAGCGCGTCTGGCAAAGACGAGTAAGCATCGGTCTAATCCGCCAGCCGATCAAGCTGATTGGTCAGCTGCGTGCGGATGCCTTCGAGCTCGGCAAACTGATAGTGGCGATTCACGACGACGGGCGCCCCCAGTTTGATTTCGATCGAGTTGAACGGCAGTGGAATGTAAAGCGGGCCATATTTACGGGGAATTTTTATGCGAAACAGGGCCTTCCATGTCGTGGGAATGATGGGCGACCCCGTCTCCTGACCCAGAATAAAGCAGCCAGCTTTGCATTTGCGTTCGGGGCCGCGGCTGCCATCGGCGGGTATCGCAACAGCGGTTCCGGCTTTGAGCTGGTCAAGCAAGGTAACCAAGGCGTGACGACCGCCACCCTCGAGCGAGCCCTTGGCCACGCGCAGGCCCATCCATTCTGACAGGCGAGTCAGGCGATCGGTCTTCGCCTGTGGCGTCATGAGAATGGGCATCTTTCGGGTGCCGAAGTAATAGAGCAAAAATACGATGTGCTGAAACCAAAAGGCATAGACGGCCGGCCGGCGTTCGCGCAGCGTGGTAATCGACTCCTCGCTGGCCGACGTCACGCGAATGCGCGAGGTCAAAGCGACGAATGAAAGATAGAGGTACGACAATATGACGACCACTGTCTCTAGGATAACATTGCGCGGGTTAACGCGAGCGAAAACCGGAGTAACGCAATGCATAGTGATGACTATCCACCACGATTGTCCTAATCTAGGAACATGCCACGCGTTTCAGTCATTACCGCGCTGTATAATCATGAACGTTACCTTGCCGCAGCGATTGAATCGGTTTTGGCGCAAACCTACTGCGATTTTGAGCACCTGATCTGGGACGATGGCTCGACAGACGGCAGTCTGAAGATAGCTCGGCAGTTCGAAGCCCGGCATCCGGACAAAGTCAAAGTCTTCACGCATTCGGGCGGCGCCAATCGCGGTCAGGAGCGCACGCGCAATGCGGCGCTTGAAAAGGCTCAGGGCGAGCTGATCTGCCTGCTCGACTCGGATGATTTTTACTATCCCCGCAAACTTGAGCTGCTGGTGCCTTGCTTTGGCAATCATAAAGTAGGGCTGGCCTATGGGCGCGCCGAGTTTGTGCGCGAAATCGGCGCTCAGGCTATTCCGCTCGCTTCTTTGAACGCCCCGGACGGACGGGTTTTTGACCAACTGGTCGCGGATAATTTCATTTGTGCCGGTGCCACACTTTTCAGGCGCCAATGCATCGAGAGCGGCCTGCGCTTTGACCCGGCCTTCAAAACTATCGGCGAATATCCGCTCTGGCTCAAAATTGCGCGCGACTGGGAACTGGCTTCGACCACTGAGACCGTGGCGGCCTGGCGGAACCACGGCGGCAACCTGGGCACCAAGCTGGCGCTCAAAGGCAAAGCGGAACTGGTCGAGCTGTGCGAGCGGCTGGTGGTTGATGAGCAGTATGCCGAGCACCGCGAAGCGATTGGCCGGGCTCTGGTTCGCCGACGCTATGACTATGCCAGCGAGCTTTATCAGGCGCTGAATTTGTCCGAGGCGCGCCAGCTCTATCTTGCTTTGCTCACTGACCCCGGTGTTGGAGCTCTGATTCGCGCCAAATCAGCGGTTTTGGGCGCGCTTACTTTGCTGGGGCCCGCTGCGAGTGGAACCATAGGGCGAGCCAAGCGGCGGGTTTGGGAATGGCGGCACCGGTAGGCGAGTGGTTTGAGTCAGCGCTTCGGGCCTTTCTAAAATGGCAGGCCGAGCTCGACATAAACCTTGATTCCTTCGCCACCTACCGCGGTATCGACACGGCCAAGAACGTTGGGCCGAACATAGGCCCGAAACCCAAGTCCCCCGCTGACCTTCGCGTAATGAAACATGTCGGCGGCATCATGATAAACCTGGCCCACGGCCACAAACGGATCGATGCGCCAGTCGGCCACGACGCCATAGATATGGGTCGAAAAAAGCACGAACCGCTGTTCCAGCTCCAGCTCCCATGCGCCCTTGTCGATATAGCGGTCTTCTGTAAACCCGCGCAGACGAAACGACCCGCCCAGTGAGCTTTGATCATAGAACGGAATGTTCGAACCGGGCATGTAGCTCCAGAATCCGCGCGCGGCGCCATTGAGGAAAGAGAACTCCTCCCACAACACGCGGGTTTCAAGCTGAATGCGCCCAAACGCATCGGTGCCGGCCAGCCCTTGATTCACGCCCGCAAGCAGCTCGGCGTCGACGCCGGTTACCGAGTATTCCCGGTCGGGCCGCGTGTCGAAGCGCAGGCTCAGGGCTTCGAGAAGCGTGGTTGCACCACCCATTCCGGGGTCTCGCGGAAAAACGTCGGTGGTCAGGGGCAGGAAATCGACGCGCTTGCGTTCCACCAGGTCGCGATACAGCGAAACGCGCGCGCCGACGTTGAAGCTCGAGGTCAGGTTATAGCCCAGACGGCCGGTCAGGTCGCCGCCCACACGGGTGTAGCTGGTCTCCTCATCGGCCTTGGTTTGAGGGCCAAGACCGAAGTAGCGATAGAACACGCTACGGCGCGCATGAAATGACGTCTCTTTGGTCATTAGACCTTGGGCCCGGGGGCGTTTGAAGTACTCAAGGGTCAGGTTGCGGTTGATGTTCGAGCTGATGCTGGGAATGAAGTTCAGATTCTCGTCTTCGCCCGGGTAGTAATACAGCCGAAAGGTATGTGTAAAGCGGATGATCCGGTTCCACGACACGCTGGGCGCGATGATGGCGTCGGTGTGCTGCGTTTTTTCCTCGACCACCATGAACACCGGCATGAAGCCGTAGGTGCTGCCCTCATTGGGAACGGTTGAATAAATGGGTAGAGGAATGAGCTTCATGTCCCGGCCATAAAATTCGAAGGCCTGTGCGGGAAAAGAAGACATTGGAATGAGCTGCGCCGCCAGCGCAAGCCAAGTGAAGTGTTTGGTCACAGTATCAAAGTCGTATCAGGCAGCGTTCTGAACGGCAAGAATTCGGGGATGATCGCTTTCCAAATCGCGACCGAGGGCTTGGGCGAGCTGGGTGCGGAAACCCCAGCGGCAGGCAACCTGATCGGCTTCGAGGTCGTTTTTGAGCTCGTCTGCATGGGGGGCGGTGACCACGCAAAGATGAGCCAGCTCATGGGCCAGAATACCCACGGCTTCGTCCCGGGGGCGATCAAGCAGACGTGCATCCAGCTGTAAAATGTTTGCCCCTGCGGGCAGGGCGGCGGTCAAACGCACGACCCGGCCGAAGTACACCGGTGGCAGCACGATCAGGGGACGAGCCGAGCCCAGAAGCTTTTGAAGCGCCTTTCCGGGCATGCGCGCGAGCAATTCGGCGAAAAGTTCGACCCAAAGCGGGTTTTCCTTCAGCCAGGCGTGGGGGGCTGAGTTTGCCCAGTGCCGAATCAGCGACTCTTTTGAGGACTCCGACATGCCTACTTATCGGTAAATCCAAAGCTTGCCTGAACTGCGGCATGCACCGATTGCTTGCCGGGCTCGAAATGGGGTGGCTGGCCGGCGGATTCACTTCGCGTGTCCATGGCCGCGGCAGCGTTAGCGATCATCATGCGGGGAGCGGGTTCGGATTCGTCGCCCAGCTCGCGCAGCACCACCGCGGGCCCAAGGCTTGCGCCCAGGCCTTGAGCCATGTTTTCGGCTTTGGCACGTGCGTTTTCCACGGCTTCTTTAAGACAGGCGCCGCGCTCGCGCCGACTGGTTTCATTCGACAGATAGGTCGCTATTTGTCCGATATCCCTGACCTGGTTGCGCGCGGCGATGGGAATAATTTCGCCTAGGCGCTTCAGATCACTGGTAGCCACGCGCAGGCCAATGCGGGTGCGGTAGCCCTTGAACACGTTATGGTCCTTTTCCCATTCGGTCTGTTTCTGGGTCGAATACTCGACAGTCGTCAGCTGGCCGTCGGCCAGCTTCAGCTTTTGAATATCCGCCTCGGTTTTCTCGTAAGCGGTGTTGGCACGTTGAATCGATTGATTCATGTCGCGGTCCAGAAAGTCAGCGGTAAGCACGATGGACCCGCGATCGGGCTGAATGTCGTGACTACAAGTGCCGGTGGCGACAATCAGCCGCGGTTCACTTGCAAACGCATAGGACGCGGACAGGAGCAGGAGCAGAGGCAGCGATATCTTGGTTCTCATGTGAGGCATTCAACAACAGATTTTGAACTTCGTCACCTGTCCTGGCAGTGTAGCCGTCATTGGCATAGGTGCAGGCGCCCAGAGCCAGAAATCCAAGAATGGATCCTATCACGTGTTTCATGCGTATTCTCCCTCTCCGGTATTACTTTGCGAAACGGGTGCCACCCAGCCTGAATTTGGGTCTTTTCTCGGGAAATAATTTATCTTTCAATTAGTTAGCTTTGAAGATGAATTACCGGGTTAATTAGCATCAATTATTTTAATCACGGTATTAAATGTCGGGACGATCAACATATGCCCACCCCGTGTGCGCTGCCGAAAAATCAGCAGTACAATAGCGATTGGGAGCGAAGAGCTTGATGGGGATTCGGAGTCGGCTTGCGGCCATGCTGCTGTTGGGGGTTCTGGGGTTGTTCAGTCCGGCTTCGGCCGAGGAGCTGCTCGACCTGACTCCCTACTTCATGTTTGAAGGTAAAGTTTCTCTTCGCAGCCATGGCGCGCGTGAGAGGTGCGATTTCGCTTCGAGCGCAGCTGCCGATCCGGTTCCGCTGATTTGCAAGCCCGATCCCTACGCCGGTCTTTGCAAGGCGAATCGCCAGCTGGTGAATGCGAAGCTTGCGAGCTACAAGAAGTACGTCGAAAGCCGCATTGTCGGCAAAAGCGCCGACGAGGTCGCGAAATTCAAATCCGAGCTCGAGAGCCGCAGGCCTGACGTCGTGGCCATGATTGAAAAGGCGAAACCCTATTTTGAACAAACTTTGAAGGCGTATCTCGGGCTGGAAAACTACCAGGAATTCATCGGGAAGATGATGAAGTGCGTGGACCATCCCGCAATCGAAATCGATACGGCCTGGAACATGCACATGTCGCGCGGTTGGAACCTTGCTCCGATCGAAGCCCGGACGCGGCGGCACCTTGATGCCGACAAGCAGGTGGTGGTGACTCGGGGAAAAAGCCACGGCGATGTTTTCAATCCGCTTGCTGAAAGCTTTAACGGATGCTCGTTGACCATGACGCCCTGGTCCTGGCTCGAATGCGCCAATGGCGAAACTGATTGCATGATCGTGCTTTTTCACGAATTCGGGCATCTGCTCAACAGCTGCCACTTCGAGCGCCTGGGCGAAATGAGCGAACAGATTTCGGGCAATCAGATCGTGGCGGGAGTTGAAAATTTTCTGGCCAGGCAGGGTTCCGAAGTCGCGCGCGTTATACGCGACAACAACCGCTGCCTTCAAACACTGTCCGCCCCCAAATATGCGGTGCCCGATAAATGCGACCATTCGGATGGGTTGTCGGACAGTTATCTGAAACACTGCGGCCGTGACGAAACCTTTCAGTACCACTGGCCTTCACAATGGGTTGAAGCCGAGGCAGATTTCATTTCGGCTTCGGCCACCGCGACGTGGTTTAAAGAGGCCAAGCTCGGAACGCTTGAGCGCACGAAGATCATTACCGACTATGCCGTCGACTTTTGCGTACGCGAACAGCTTACCGCTGAAGGCGGCAATACGAAAAAAGCCTCGAGTCCGGGGCTTCTTGAGGCAGGTGAATACAAGCCAATCTTGATGGCAAAAGGTTACACCAGATCCTGTTCCGAGTCGCCCAGGACTCCCATGAAGCAGGAATGGCGCACTCACCAAAGTTATCCGTTGCGCATCAACCGAAATCTAATGCGAAACTTCGATTTGCGCGATGCCATTGGCTGTCAGCCCGACCCGGCGGTGCCCGTAACGTGCTCGCCCACGGGCCGCACGCGGTTCTGGATTCCAGCAGCAGATTGAGCCTTTTGCCGCGGCGTACACGTAAACCGCGGCAAAAGGTTTTAGTTGCCAGCAGGAGCTGGTGCTTCGGCTTCAGCTTTCTCGTCTTGGCTGCAGCCGGAATCGCACTTGCCGCCCTTTGCACAAGCGCAGTGTTTGCACTTGCACGACTTGGTATCGCCAGCTTTACACTGTGCGTGACATTTTTTGCTGCAGGTGCACTTCGCGGCGGTACCGGCCATGGCAATCGGGCTCGCGAGAGCCAAAACTGCCGATAGAATCAATGGAAATCGCATGGATAGATCCTCCCTTTTCAAGGGGTACGTTGCCGCCCGGGCTTTTGTGACAAAAACTTGCCAAGGGCCTTGTCACAAATGGTAATACTCAGGCGTACTCACCTATGGATGGAAAAATGCGCGAGCGCGAAAGCAGCAGTCAATCCGGGCCGTCCGGACAGTCCGGAGTCTCCGATGAGGAGCTGATGGTCCTTTATCAGCGCGGGGATGAAGCTTCGTTTGGCGTGCTGTATGCGCGGCACTCGGGGCGCGTCTACGGATTTTTAATGAATAGTCTCAGGGATAAACCCATGGCAGATGATGTTTTTCAGGCCACCTTCATGAAGCTGCACCGGGCTCGCTCGAGTTATGACCCGTGTTTTCCATTCGTGCCCTGGCTCTTCACCGTGTGCCGCGGGGTGATGATTGACAGTATTCGCAAGGCCGGGCGAATTCACGAAGACCTCGACCTTGAAGCCGTCGAGCGGGCACAGGCCCGGGGCCAAGACCAGGAACAAGACGCTTTGCCGGAGCTGCCCAATCTGGCCTCCTTGCCAGCGGCGCAACGCAAAGCGGTCGAGCTGCGTTACGGTCAGGAGCTTTCGTTTGATGAAATTGCCGGGCGGCTCGACACCTCGCCGTTGAACGTCAGACAGCTGGTCAGCCGTGCGATCAAAAAACTAAGGTTGGCAAAATGAGCAAAAAGCCGAGCCCGGAGAATCTGGTGAGCGACTTCGCGAAATTCGTTTCGGCGCCCGAGCTTGCGCCGCCGGCCCGGCTTTCCGTGGAAATTCTTGGCGCCGTTCGTGCTGAGCTGAATCCCCGCGCTTCAAAGGTTTTCGCCAAACTAGGACTGATTCAAGTTTTCGTCGGCGCTCTGGTGCTGGCCATGTGCCCGCAATTCGGACTGTCTATTTTGCCGGGTATGGGGCTGATGACGTTGTTTATGCGCTTTGGCGAAACCGCCTGCATGACGGGCTGTGGGGCCGTGTTTCTGGGAGCCAGCGGCCTGCTGGGCAGCCTGGTGCTCACGCGCGAGGAGCTTTTGGTGATTCGGCGCTCCCGATTCCTGCAAGCGGCGGTGATGGCCACGCTTGCGAGCGGCGTATTCGTATGCCTGGGCGGCGAAATGGTGATCTCGCTTGGTCTGGCCTGGGTAATGGGGGCGCTCGTGGGCGGGCTGGGAAGCTTTGAGCTGGGCTGGTTGCTGCGATCGCGCTTGCGCGGCCACGTTCTATAACTCCACGACTTTTATTTATTGCCTTTGTGGGGTAGCGTTGTGGAATGCCGCTATGGTTTGGATTGCTATTCCTCGGTGCCTCGCTACCCGCGTCCGCGGTCGCGAAACACGTGGGCACGGAGTTTGTCGGCAAGACTTTAGCGTCGCTTCCGGCAAACGACTCCAAG
>JACQAW010000136.1 GCA_016194725.1 Deltaproteobacteria bacterium | reverse complement strand
AAAGGCAAGATGATGCCGGGTCTTCCCCGTGAAGACATCCAGCGAGTGAACGTCGATTTCACGAATGAGGTTCTCAACGAACTTGACTCTGAGGCCAAGCGCCTGAACATCAGCCGCCAGGCGGTCATCAAGACAATGGTGAGTGATGCCCTGGATCGCCGTGCTTCCGCCCGAGGCGGAAAGAAAGCGTCCGGGTTCTAAGCTGCGTTTGTCGGGTGACGTACGCACGTCACCCGTTGGACTTCTCACGATCTCGTTAGAAATATACTGAAATCTAGATTTCCCCCGCCAACTCCAGACGTGGTTGCGTCTAAAAACGGGTCGCGGCGATGGGCGTTCCAGGTTTTCAAATCCAAAAAACGGGAAGCATGTCGCACTATTTGGGAGCTTGGCACGACGAACCCGCTTTCTTGCACTTTATGTTTTTGAGGGGAGAAAAAATTCGGGACTCGAAACCATCGGAAAAAGTACGGGAAAAGTGCAGAAAAAGTACATGATCGTTTCCGACCGATTTCCATTCGTCGATTAAGAAACACGTGGCGAGTCGAAGACTTGCCGACAAAAGGAGAAACCTGATTTCAGTGATTGAGTACCGCTCGCGCAAGTCATGGCCGTGGCCGGCCACACCCAGCTCAAAACCACGAACGTGTATCTACGCGTCGTGGGCAGTGATACTCCTGAAGACCGGTTCGAGCGAAGGCTTGCGATCAACGAAATGATCGACCGAATGCTATCGAGCTGTGGCCAGAAAACTGCGCTCAGCGGCAAATCAATTGGCATGACTAAAGCTGACACAGAGATGCAGTTCGAAAAGTGCATCTCTGAGTTAAAGAAATTTCGTGAAAAGCTAAAGGCTCTTGGAGTTACATACAGAGGCGACGGAACTCCCCTCGTAAATGAGCGAGTTGTTACATTGGGCCTACCTAAAGAAGATGATCCACTTGAGAACGTCGCCAACGAAATAAGCTTTCGTGCTGAGATAGCGGTCGAGAGAGAGGCTGAGAGGCAGGTTCCTGACCTAAGCGTGAGAAGCAATCTCAGAGGAACCAGCTCAGAGTGGAGCTACTCTCTCTCAACGGCGGGAACGTGGAATGCTATCGACATCAAAATCGGTGAGCACGGGAATGTAGTATATGGTTCGCCGCATTCTAAACCTCTTTGTGATCTCGACCTTGAGTGCCGAAAAAGAGCCAAACTTATTAGCTTGGAATTTCTAAAACAAGTCAAAGATAAACTCAAAACCGGCCAATGTGCACAGGTCACTGGGGCCATCGTAAACCCGGGTGGCTCTATTGTTTATACTTTTGAGGGTACGCCTGGGGATTGCAAGGATTAGTAATCTTAAGTTCCCGACCAAAACCGCAATCCTCCGGCGACTGTGAAAGCGATCCTAAGCCACTACTTCCCAATCCCGATCTCGATTCACGAACCGCAGCTCTTCAATTTCGTATTCCTTACGCTGCGCGAGTTCTCGAAGGTCGTAGTCCGGTGCCTTATAGTGATACATCGTCGGGGTCATCGACCTGAGGCGCGGGGGCATATCGAGAAAGCGAGCTTTCTAGCTCGTTTTGTCGAAGCTGAGCATCCACTGCACGCCGAACTGGTCGGTCAGCATTCCGAAGTGCGAGCCCCAGAAGGTATCTTGCAGGGGCATATCGATGCGGCCTTTTTCGGCCAAGGCCCCGAAGATGGTTTGAATCTCCTGCAGGCTTTCGCAATCAATTGAAAGATGAACGTTGTTGCCGGGGTTATAGGGCTGGCCGGGCATCGAATCAGCAGCCATCACGATTGCCGCTCCCTTTTTCAACGTCGCGTGCAGGATTCGATCTTTTACTTTATTGAATTCGGGCATGGGTGCCTCGGCGTAAGGCATCATGAACAGGTTGCCACCCAGGCAGCTTTCATAAAACGTCATAGCCTGGGCGCAGTTGCCATTGAAGGTGAGATAGGGATTGATGGCTTTCATCTTTCCCATTCCGCCCTAATTCCGCGCAAAATCAATAAATTTCAATACTTCGGAATCTTTGCTTCACGCGACTGATTTAGTATGGTATCGCTCGGGCAAGAGATCATTATTCCAGGAGTATTATGAGCGGTTTTTCCGAACTGAAATTGATAGCGCCTATTCTGAACGCGGTTCATGCGCAAGGTTATGAAACGCCCACGCCCATTCAGCAAAAGGCCATTCCCATTGTTTTGTCGCGCACCGATTTGCTGGGTTGCGCGCAGACAGGCACGGGAAAAACCGCGGCTTTCGCATTGCCCATCCTGCAGCTTTTGAGTGAAAAAGGGCAGGGCGCCGCGCCGAACCGCCCGCGTGCGATTCGTTGCCTGATTTTGACCCCCACGCGCGAGCTGGCTTCGCAGATTGGTGAAAGCTTTGCGGCCTATGGGCGCGACCTGCCGATTCGTGGTACGGTGATTTTTGGTGGCGTGGGACAGCGGCCTCAGGAAAACGCGCTTCGCAACGGCATTGATGTCGTGGTGGCCACGCCCGGCCGGCTGCTGGATCTGATGCAGCAGCGTCTGGTGAACCTGAATGCCCTGGAAATCTTCGTGCTCGATGAAGCCGACCGCATGCTGGACATGGGTTTCATTCATGACGTGCGTCGCATTATCGCGGCCCTGCCCAAGAAGCGTCAGACGCTGTTTTTCTCGGCCACCATGCCGCCCGAAATCAGCCGTCTGGCCGAGCAGATTCTGACCCGGCCCACGCGAATTGAAGTCGCGCCGCCGGCTACGACCGTCGAGCTGATCGACCAGGCGTTGTACCAGGTGAATTCCAATCAAAAAACCTCGCTGCTGATTCATCTTTTGCGCGATGCCGGTATTTCGCGGTCGCTGGTATTTACCCGCACCAAGCGCGATGCCAACCGCGTGGCTGAGTCGCTGAGCGACTTCGGAATCGCCTCGGAAGCCATTCATGGCAACAAGTCGCAGAGCGCGCGCGAACGGGCTTTGGCCAATATCAAGTCGGGTCGCACGCGCGTGCTGGTAGCCACCGACATCGCGGCGCGCGGAATCGACATCGACAGCGTCACTCACGTTTTCAACTACGACATTCCCAACGTGCCCGAAAGCTACGTGCATCGCATCGGCCGTACGGCTCGTGCGGGCCAGGTAGGGTCGGCCGTGGCGTTCTGCGCTCCCGAGGAGCGCGGTTTTCTGGCCGACATCGAGCGCGTGATTCGCAAGCGCGTGCCCGTGCTGAAAACACCGCTGGGCTTGGGCATTGAGTCGCGCGGCAACAGCGGCGGCGGTGGACGCCGTCCTCGCGGCAACTCGGGCCGGCGTTTTGGGGGCGGTCGCGGCAGGCCGCAGGGCGCTTCGCGCCAGGCTTAGGCCGTATTTTTTTTCAGCTCGCCGACAAGCGCATCCCAGGTGTCTACGGTGGCGCGTGCTCCAGCTTGCTTGAGCTCAGCATCGGAACCGTAGCCCCATAGGACGCCCACCGTGGGAATGCCGTTTTCAGCGGCACCCAGCACATCGTGTTTGCGGTCGCCGATCATGACCGTCTCTTCGGGCCGCAGCGAGCGCTCGCCAATGGCGAAGCGAATCAGGTCGCCCTTTTTTGCGTTAACCCCGGAAAGCTCGCTGCCATAGATATACTCAAAGAAATGCGCTTTTCCAAAGTGGCTCAAGATGATGTCGGCGTAGAATCGCGGCTTCGAGGTTGCGACAAAAATTCGGTTGCCCGGGCCTACAGCGGCAAGAGCCCGGTCGACACCTTCGAAAAACTTGTAAAGGTAGATGCCCGTTTCGCCATGGTGCTGGCGGTAAAGTCGCATGACCTCGGGCGCAAGATCGGCACGCCCAGGCCCCAGCAGTTTGGGCAGCTCAAGATGCAGGGGCGGACCAATGAGCGTGCGCACTGTTTCGTGCGAAAGCCTGGTCAGGCCAAGCTGCTCGAAGGCGAAGTGCATGCTGCCCGCAATTGCTTCCATGGGATCGGCCAGCGTACCATCGAGGTCGAAGAGAAGATTCATGCGGGCATCTTAGCACAGCTTCAAGCTATTTGGCGGGAAGCATAGTCGGAACATCAGTTCCGGTGCCCGCGGGCGTTTTGACTTTATCGGCGTCCAGTTTCTTGACGCCGGCATCCGCGTCCACGGCAGCCCCTGGCTGCAATACCGAGCAGGGTACCTGAGTAACCTTTGAAATGGTTTTGGTCGGCGTGCTCGAGTGCTGCAGCATGTGCAGGGTGGCGCCCGTGCCGTCAGTATTGGGCTGCGAGCTTACCGCAAGGCTTCCGTCCTTGAGCTCGGTTATGAACTGAGGAATACCTGCGCCCGGCGAGAATTTGGCGACCTCGATTCCCTGGGCGTTCACCTCGTGAACCGAGCCGTCGGCCGTACCGAATGCGATATTGCCGCTCTTGAGCAGCCGGGGCGAGGATTTCAGGATTCGCGAGCCGACGTCGATGGTGCTTTTCACGTTTCCCTTGCGGTCCATGATGATGGCCTTGCCCTTCGAAGTACCCATGCGACTGAGGTGTCGGGCGTGAGTATGTTGCCTCGAGAGCTGGAGTAATCAGACACGGTCGAGCGATCGGCCGACACGGTGTGGAGCGCGCCGTAAGTATCGAGCATGGAAATACTGTCGTCGTCCTGCAAGACCGGGCTGCCGAAGTAGCTGAAGCTACGATCGCTGGACGCGTCGAGCTTCTTTGCCACCGTGCCATCGGAGTTGAAGAAAATGATGCTGCCGGCATTCGTACCAAGCACCATCGTGCCGTCACTTGCAATTGTCGGCACGCCGGCTACCGGATCCACGGAAACTTTTTTGCGAAGCGTACAGTCGCCGTTCAGGAAGAGCATGTAGCTTACGCCGGTATCGTCCTCGCGCACCGACAGGCCCAGGCTGCCGTCGGAAAAATACACGGGATGGGTTTTTGTCTGCTCGTTGTTCTGTAAAGGGTAGGTTCCACGCAAAGCGCCCTGTGCGTCGGTGCAGGTGACTGAGCGGTAATCGGTAGTGATGGAATAGCCGCCGGTGGGCGACTCGACCAGGTTGCCCGGATAGGGCATTGACGACGAACTTACTTCATTCAGCGAATAATAGTCCACGCTGGTCGTGGCATAGCATCCTGTTGCCGGGGGCAGTTGCGCAAACGCGCTTGTGCAGGCCAGTGTCGAGCTCAAGGTAAGGGCGAGAGTCAGTTTTTTTGCCGTGGATTTCATATTAGAGCCCTCCCAGCTTCACGCGCGGGGCTGTGGCGCACTCGTAAAGGTCGGACTGAATTTTTATTTTTTCGCCGGTGAAAACATAAGTGCCGTCGGCGCAAACCGCGCAAAAATCGCTCATGACTTTGCAATGCTGGTTGGTGCCGAAATGAAAAACCACGGCTTTATCGATGCCCTTGACTCGAAAGACTTGTTTGCCTTTAGTGGCGCATTCGTAGGCGGTGAGCGCAAGCTCGGTTCCCGGAACCTTGCCCCTGGCAGGCCGTCTTAGTTTGCCGTCCGAGCAAACCGAGCAGCGGTCGGTCAGAGCCTTGCACTTCGGGCTGAAATCGCCGGCGCCTTTATAGTTTTCGCCATCTTCGCCTCGCACGGTGATCCTTCCGAAAGCAGCTGGCAGAAAGGTCAGTGCGGCAAGTGCAACCACGACCGAAAACGTGAGTCGGCCCGATAGGCCAGATTGAGATGAATGCGGCATGAGGTCCCCCAACACCATTGTCATATTCAAGACAAAATTAGTCAACCATTACAATGCCATTGGCTGTTACCGCTTAACTACCTGAAATAAATGCTATTTATTTCGAATTAGGTACTGGCGCGTAGTCCTGGGCGATCATTTTGTCCATCAACTCGTGGCTGACCAGCCTTGCCCGCATTCCATTTTTGCGGCGAAGCCGCCGCGTGGCGCGGGGCCCGAGCCGGTAAAACTGCCTCGCGGTTTCCAGGTCTGCTTGCAAGGGGCCATAGGTAAACCGGGGAAGCGCTTCGTTGGCCAACATCGCTTCGGTGAGCTGATGCAGAAATCGCGGGCTGTTTCCCGACAGGAAAAGCCTGAGACTTTCGAGCCACGTTTCGGGAAAGGCCAGCGAGTAGTCGTAAGGTGGCGAGTCGTGCGTTATTCTTGCCGGAAAAGAGAACCGGGGCTTCAGAGTCAGCGCCGCGTAAAGCAGGCGCAGCAGTGCCGCGTAGCCTTTTTTGGTTCTGCGGCGATGTTTGTAGCAGCCAAAAAGGCGGTAATCGGGCTCGCAGTCGCGGCTGGTGAGCCGGAAGGCGAGTTTGCCATTTCCGTATTTCAGGCCGATGAAAAAATACTCTGCGGGCCAGTTGCCCGCGATATTGAATGGCGGGCGCACGGCGCGAATCAGCTCGCCTTCGCGCAGAAATGCCTCGGCTTCGGTGGGGCATTCTTCGCATCGGATGCTCGAAACCTTGGTTAACATTTCCAGGACGTGCGTGGGTGTGTGTCCAGGTTTGGCATTTCGGTACGACATCAGCCGGGCGCGCAGGCTCTTGGCTTTGCCGATGTACAGAATGGTGTTCCGGGAATCGATCATGAAGTAGATTCCCGGCTTTTTAGGAAGCGCGCGAAAAAACTCGTCTTGAATTCGGATGCGACTGCGCATGGGTTGAAGCTAGCAGGGGCTTTGCAAACCGGGCAAGACGCAGTGTTTAAAGTAATGAAATATAAAGGCATTTCTTCAATGTCGGCATTTCATACTGTTCTGGTACAATATTCAACGGGGGAAATCCGTGAAATATCGAGCTCCAATCGGGGCATCGGTGGTGCGCCTTGCGGCCATTGGAATGCTGATTACGACGAGCGCCGCCGGCGACTACCTGAAACAAAAAGCGGGTGTTTGTGGCTGCGCGGTTTCTCCGCGTGCAGACCATTTATTCGAAGATGTGCGCCAGTTTTGCCCCGAGGTTAGCGGCGCGCCCGAGCTGATGGCGTGCATGCCGGCGTCGATGCGCGCCAACTACGTGCTGATGTACGACACGGGCAGCCCCCAGTGCGCAAGCGCGGACAGCCCACGTCTGGTGCTGTTTAGCGAAGACGGCAAATCGATGGTTTCGTTTCCGGGCAAACATGGTGCGCCCGGATGTGATGCTGCGAGCGTGGAGTTCATCAGCTTTGATTCCAAAGAGAAGCGCTATTCCCCGGCCAAGATAATTTTTGACGGCAAAAATCAGGCGCATTTTCATGTGTCGCCCAGCGACGAAACCGGCAAGTGCACGCAGTGCCATGACAAAGACTTCCATCCCAACTGGTCGTCGTATCCGTTCTGGCCAGGCTCTTACGGCAGCAACCATTCGCGTATCGTCCCGGGCACGCCCGAAGCCGGGTATTACAAGCAGTTTGCGGCAAAGGCCGCCAAGGATCCGCTGTACAGCCAGCTGCAGCCTGTGCCCTCGCTCAAGCAGGGGCAGCCTTTCAGCTTCAATGCCGAATCGCCCCCGGGTGAAAAAAGCGCCAAGCTGAACATGGCGATCACTCGGCGAAACGCCGAACGCCTGGTGCGCAAGCTCAAGGAGTCGCCCGGGTATGACCGCTTAAAGTACCGGTTGCTTTCGGGTTTGTTGAACGCTTTGAAGCCGGAGCTCAAGAGCTGCCAGCCGTTTGATGAGGGCGAGATAAATGAAGCGCGAATTGCGGTGTCCGAAGATTTTAGAGCCGAGCGTGCAGTGGTAAATGGAAAGCTGAAAAACCAGAGCGAGGCACCGCCCAAAAAATTCAAACGTGAAGGCAACGGCAGGTATGCCTCGGCAGAGGAGAATGCTTACGCGCTTTATGCTTTGCAGCCACCAGACCGATATCCCACGCGCACCGAGGTGGAGGCAGATCCCGCGAAAGCGGCATTGCTGAAGACCGACAAATTCGTAAGAAACTCCGCGGTGCTTTTGCTCATGACTCAGAAGCTTGGAATTTCCGACACCGACGATTTTTTCAATCGTCCCAGCTCGACTCGTTTCGATGGCGGCAAGAAAGTATTTTCGATCGATCGCACCAACGACTTCGACACTCATCTGGGCCCCTTTCTTGCGCAGGCACTCTTGGCCGATATTGCGCAAGATGAAGCTGTCCTAATGTCGTCGCCGTTGCGCGCCGGTAGATACCCGTTTTCGTCCTACATCGATCCAGACCGTCCGGGGTTGGAAGACGAAGTTTGCCTGCGTTACGATTACGAGAGTACTGGCGACAAGCCGATCAATGTGGAGAAGTCCATCCAGGAAGCCCGGCGAGTTTATGGTACCGAGGAATGCCGCAACGGGATTCGTGAATTTCCCGCGAACCAAGGTGCAATGCAGGCACCCAGCATTTGCGAAAAACTGCGGCGCGCTGATACCTTGGGCCCGTGCCCGGGCGTCGATGACAAACCGCTGGGTTCTGACCCGCAAGACAGTGTCGACAAAGGTTTGGCTGCGGCACAAAACGTGGGAAATCCGATGCTCGCCTGTGCCAGCTGCCACGATGGGTCCCATCCTCCGATTCCAAAATTTCCGTTCGGCGACCCCAAGGCGCTGTCTTACGAGCTGAACGCACCTGGTTCAAACCTCAAAGACCGCATCATGAAGCAGGTCAACGGCAACAAGATGCCCCCAGGCGGAGGCCTAAAAACGACCAAGGAGAAGACCGCTATTGAGAAGTATCTATCTGAAATATAAGGATAAAATGCGCAGCCACGAGGCTTCGGCGCGCTAGTCTTTTCTTGATCATTATAGTCAACAATGGTATCACTTGCGCCCTATGCTGAAGAACATTCTTTTTCGGGCTGCCCTGAGTTTTGCACTTCTGGTCAACTCGCCGGTTTGCGCGCATTCCGCAAACACCGACGATTCAATCTTTGCGGCTCCGCCGCAAGCTGCTCCGGTTGTCGCTCCAGTGAGCCTGGACACCCTGGCTGAATCTGCGACCATGCGCGACCACGCTGCCGAAGTCATGGCCGCAGCCGAAGTGAAATTGGACAAGATGGAGAAAGACGGCATGGTCACGGCCGCCGAAAAAATCCAGATCAAGGGCTGGTTCAAGGGACTGCCCTTTCAGCGCATCGTCGACGTGAAAATCAGCTTTTTTTCGGGGCTGCCTGACTTCGTGGGCCTTTGCCTCGAAGCTAACCCGTCGCAGTTCATCAGCATCGACGCTTGCGCGGGCTCGATACTCTTCATCTCGTCGCTCAGCGCGCACGTGGCCTCGCGCTTTTTGCACTACGTAAACGTCAACGGCAAGCCCAATGCCGATGGCAGCGTTTCATATTCCGGCAACGAGTTCAGCGTCGGCCCCAAGGCGGGCGTTCGGGCGATGAACTTTTTCGGCATCGACTCCAGCAGCAATGGCTGGGGCGTGGATGCGCTGATTTCGGCCGAGTGGGTGCACTGGTTTTCGCGTTACTTCGGCATGGGTCTTTCGCTGGAAGGCGGCGCGACGATTGTCGTGCAGGAGGGCGGCATCAACGGTGCGCGCGTCATTCCAAACGGAAAGCTGTCGGTTGGCCTGTCGTTTTAGCCGCGGCGACAATTGAAATAATCTCGCGGCCGTATTTTTCGACAAGCTTGGGCCCTAGGCCGTGCACGGCCATGAGACTGTCGTTGTCGGTGGGCAGCGCCTCGGCGATTCCCATGAGCACGCGATCGGTAAGAATGCGAAAGGCGGGAACCCGCTTGGAGCGCGCCTGAGCCAGTCGCCAGGCCTTGAGCGCCTCGAGCATTTTGGGCGACACCTCGCCGCTGCTGGTGGCGGTGTTCGGAGATTTCGCGCGCCGGATGGTTTTGGTTTTTTTGGAACGGCTGGCAGACTTGAGCGTGGGCCCTTCGGGAATCCGTACGCTGGCCGCCAGGCCGGTCAGGCCCGAGCGTAGCAATGCAAGACCGTCGATAGAGATCGACACGCGCTGGTAGGACTTTCGGAGTCGGAAAGCGCGCGAAGGATAGTGGCTGCCGCGGCTTCCTCTTCGAGATTCAGCTGCCGGGTTAGGCCCACTTTCACGGTTTGGGGGGCGCAGAAATCGCAGATGCCGCAAACTTTGCCGCCATCGGCCTGGTCGCCAAAGTAGCTCACCAGCGAAAGCATGCGGCACGCCTGGCTGCCGGCGAATTTCGTGATCAGCTCCAGCTGGGCCTTGCGGTGGTTGCAATGCGAAACGTAAGCGGCCATCCAGCTGGGCTGGCCGCGCATTACGCGTTGGTCGGCGTCGATGAGCACGCCGCCTTGAATCCAGAGTTTTTCGAGCGCTTTGGCGAACGTGTCGGCGTCCATCTTGAGCCGCTGCTGCAGCTCGTCTTGGTCCTGCGACGACTCGTTGGTGGCTTTGAAAATCTGGTCTAGGATTTCCGGCTTCGGATAATCGCGGTCGTAAAAGAATTCGTGGGTTTTGCGATCGATGAACGAATACAGCAGCACGGCACGTGAGTCTTTGCCGTCGCGGCCCGCGCGGCCGATTTCCTGGTAATAGCCCTCGACGCTGGCAGGAAGCGAAATGTGCGCCACCGTTCGCACATCGGCCTTGTCGATGCCCATGCCGAAAGCGATAGTGGCGACTATGACGTCGGCCTTGCCGCCCAGAAAAGCGGTTTGCACGCGGTCGCGCTCTTTGGCCGAAAGCCCGGCGTGATAAGTTTCGACGGTGAAGCTCCTCGCCAGATCTTCGGCGGTTTCTTCAGCTTTTTTGCGGGTGGGCGCGTAGATGATCGCCGGACGGCGCTCGGGGGGCGAAAGAAGCTTGTGGACCGCGTCGGTGCGCTCGCCGGGATTGAGCTCGGCCACCTCAATGGCGATATTGGTGCGGCGAAAACCGTGAATGAACCGCTTGGCTTCGGGCATGCCCAGCTGCTGGCAGATGTCGTCTTGCACCTTGGGCGTGGCCGTGGCCGTGAGCGCGATGATGGGTGACGGCCTGAGTACGGGCAGGCGCTGGCCCAGCATGCGGTATTCCGGGCGAAAGTCGTGGCCCCATTGCGAGATGCAGTGGGCTTCGTCGACCGCAATGAGCGCGGGTTTGCGACGAGCCAGCATTTCGAGAAAGCCGGGCACCGCCAAGCGTTCGGGAGCGATAAAAAGAAAATCGAGCTCGCCCTTGAGGTATTCGGTGCAGACTTGGCGGCTGTCTTCGCGGTTGCGGCCGGAATGAATTCGTTCGGCCTTGAAACCTTTTTCGCGCAGCTTGGCCACCTGGTCTTCGATCAGCGCCAGGAGCGGGCTGATGACGAGAGTGGTGTCTTGGCGCGCCAAACCTGGAATTTGATAACAGAGCGACTTGCCCGCGCCCGTGGGCATGACGAGCAAAAGATCTTTACCTGTCGCGGCCGTGCGGCAGACCTCTTCCTGATAAGGGCGAAACGCGGCGAAGCCAAATCCGTTGTGCAAAATATCGTTCAGACGGTGGTTGAGATTTTCGGTGAGGCGATCGGTGAATGCGAAACCCGTCTGTGGCTCGGATAAATTCTTCAGATGCTTACTCCAGATGTTTGTAAGGTTTTTTACCATTCGTCCGGGGTACTAGCAATAAGCGTGACAAATTACAGAGCAATGCAGCAATTCGGCTTGGATAGGCTGCAGGCCTATTGGCGCTGGTTCTGAAGATTCAGCACGCTGGGGTTCACCGCCTGGGGGTGCACGATGCCGGCATTGGCCTGGGCTTGCCGCGACTCATAGGCGGTGTGCTGTACAAAGAGGCCCAGCGCCACCGCGGCTGCCGCAAGCATGGCCAGCGCAGGCGGGTTGTGCAGCAGGCTGCCCAGAAGCAGGTCAAAAAAACGGACATCGTCGGTGGTTTGCGTTCGTGGCAGAAAACGCCGCCGCCACCGATCGGTTACGCGTTCGGAACGATTTTCGTTGGAAATAAATTCAGGCATCGTTTTTCCCCTAGACACAGTGTAGTGCAACTTTGCCGCCTTGACCACGCCCGTACGAATAGTTTACGTTTGCCCTCGTGAAAAATTTTCAAATTCCGGTTCTGATTCTTCTAATGACGGTATTGGTTTCGGCTTGTGGGCATAAGCTGACGCAGCAGGACAAGGATGACTTTCTTGAAAAACAGGCGGCTGTCGCATTTACAACCAAGCGTGTGCTGCCGGCCTCAACACGGGTCAAGATGCCCCTCAAGGCAGGGCAATGGGCGATTGTCGCGACCACCCTGAAAAACGAAAAGGGTGAACCGGAGTCGATGGGCTTCTCGAAATTCAAGATCGTGCGGCTGCAGGGTGATACGCTCACGATGGAAATTGAAAGTACGCACGCCGGTTCCAAGCATT
>JACQAW010000156.1 GCA_016194725.1 Deltaproteobacteria bacterium | reverse complement strand
CCGCCGATGAGCAGCGACCGGAAGACGCGAATTCTGGCCACGGCCTACGATTACCGTCCGGGCCTGGGCGGCGTGGCCACCTGTGCTTTTAAAACCATGCAGGCCTTGAGTCGCATCCCGGACGTCGAGCTGCGTTGCCTGGCCAGGGCCACGCCAGGTGCAACCGAGTTTGACTTTCACGGCCATTTCGAAACCCATCGCCTGGCTTTGAATTCCCGGGCCTCGCTGGCCATACCCGCACTGGCAACCCACCTGTCCAGGCATCTGATCACCTATCAGCCGCAGGCCATCTTGAATTTTCACTGGCTGCCGTGCGGAGCCGCCTCGCTGCTGGCCTTGCCATTGCGAGCCCCTCTGCACATACCCTATTTCGTCTTTGCCCATGGGAATGAGATCATGGAAACGGGACGCACTCCCTACAAGCGCCTGCGCCAGCAGCTGGCACCAGTGAAACGCAATATCTTTCGAGGAGCCGCGGCCGTATTTGCCGTCAGCAACTACACGGCCCGTCTGGTGCAAACGGAGTGCGGAGTTGCGCCCGAGAATATAGAAGTCGTATTCAATGGCGTCGATGGCTCGGCATTCTATCCTGAACCGCCACAGGCCGGACTGCTCGAAAAATACCGGCTCCAGGGCAAACGGGTGCTCGTTACGGTATGCCGTCTGGATGACTACAAGGGAATCGATCGCACCCTCGCGGCGCTTCCACTGGTATTGGAGCGTTTTCCGAACACCGCCTATCTGGTCTGTGGCGAAGGCCCTGACCGTCAACGCCTCGAGGCGCTGAGCCGGCACCATGGCGTGCACGAGCACGTCGTTTTCACCGGAGCCGTGCCACCCGACAAGCTGAGAGATTATTACAATCTGGCCGACTGCTTCATCATGCCGTCGCGCCTGGACGAGTCGGCACCCAACGTCGAGGGTTTCGGCATCGTATTTCTCGAGGCGGCGGCTTGCGAAAAACCGGTTATCGCCGGCAACAGCGGCGGCATTCCTGACGCCGTGGAAGACGGGCGCAGCGGCTGGCTTGTCGATGCCCATGGTGGTGCCGAGCAGGCGATCGCGCGCGCCGTATTGGAATGTTTTTCGGATACCAGAAAAGCCAAGGCATTCGGAAAATACGGGCGCATGCGTGCCCTTGAAACCTTCACCTGGGAAAACTCGGCTCGTAAAATATGGGAAAGGATCAATCGCCATGTGCGGCATCGCGGGCCTGGCGCTTAACCCGAATGAGAGTGTCGAGGAAAGCCAGCTGCACGCCATGGCAGCCGCGATGGCTCGCCGGGGCCCCGATGCTTCGGGTTTTTTCAGGCGCGCGAACTTCGGGCTGGCGCATCGCCGCCTGAAAATCATCGACCTGTCGCCCGCCGCGGCGCATCCGATGTTCAACGAAACCGGCGACGTGTGCGTGGTTTTCAACGGCGAAATCTACAACTTCCAGGCCCTGCGCAAGGAGCTTGAAAGCGCAGGCCATCGTTTTCGAAGCAAGTCCGATACCGAGGTCATAGTCCACGCCTACGAACAGTGGGGCACGCGGGCATTCGCGCGCTTCAACGGCATGTTCGCTTTCGCGCTCTGGGACGGGCGACACGGCAAACAGGCCATTTACCTGGCGCGCGACCGCTTCGGCATCAAGCCGCTGTTTTACACCATCGCCGGTGGTCGCCTGGCCTTTGCCTCTGAGCTCAAACCGCTCATGGAAATACCGTGGATCGAACGAAAAATCTGTTCTGAAACATTATATCACTTTTTAAAGTTCAGCCACGTGCCGCACCCTCGTTCAATGATCGAGGGCGTGCTGCAGCTCGAACCCGGTCATTGGCTTCGCTTCGAAGACGGCGTGGCCACCGGCGAATGTTTTCGCGAAATGATGCCCCAGGCCGGTCTGGCCGCAAAGGAACAGAACTTATCCGAAGCCATGGCGCTGGAACGCCTGGAGCTGGCGCTGCGCGAGTCGGTCGAGCGACAGCTGGTCAGCGACGTTCCGCTGGGCTGCTTTCTTAGCGGCGGCATCGACTCCAGTCTCCTGGTCGCGACCTGCAAGGACCTGGGCGTCAACGGCCTGAAAACCTTCACGATAGGTTATGACCAGGCCGAGTTTGATGAGTCGGCGCATGCGAGCAGGATTTCGTATGCGTTCGGCACCGAGCATTTCTGCTTCAAGGCCCGGCCCAGCGATTACTTCAGCCTGATATCCGAAATTCCCGTTTTCTTTGATCAGCCGCTGGGCGATCCCACGGTGCTTTCGTCGCTGCTCTTATCCAGATTGGCGCGCGAACACGTCACCGTGGCGCTTTCCGGTGACGGTGGCGACGAGCTTTTCTTCGGCTATCCTTATCAGCACGTCCTGAGCCGCATGCAAACACTGGCGCGCGTTCCGGCCTCGATGCGCGGCCCGGTCTTTGGGTTGATCGGTGCGCTGGCCAGCCAGGGCGCTGGCACGCGGCTGCAGAAGCTGCAAAAAGCAACCGATGTGCTGCAATTCAGAAACGAAGCCGAACTTTTTCAATATTTCATTGGCACCTTCGGGCCGCTGCGGATGGATCGCCTTGCGGATCTGCTTGTCGACGATGTTTCCGCCTTCACCACGCCTTTTTCTGCCCTGCTCGCGCGGCTGCGCGAGCTGCCCTGGAACCGCAAGATCGAGCAGGTGTTTCTGCATACTTTTCTGGTCGACACCGTGCTGGCCAAGACCGACCGCGCGGGCATGGCGTATGGGCTGGAGGCACGCGTGCCCTTTCTGGACGACGCGATCGTGGAGGTCGCGGCAAACACCGCGTTTGATTTCAAGTTCCACAACGGCTCGGGTAAGTATCTCATGAGAAGGCTACTCGACAATAAACTGCGGCACGCGGGCGCCGGCAGTGACCTTGCCTTTCGGGCCAAGCAGGGTTTCAGCATTCCGCTGCGCGACTGGTTTCGGGGCGAGCTGAAATACCTGCTCGACGAATACCTGGGCGCGGAGCGGCTGCGACGCGAGGGCATCTTTCGCCCTCATGCCGTGGCGGCGCTGGTTTCGGCGCACTTGAGCAACCACGCCAACCATTCACATCTCATGTGGTCGCTGGTCAGCTTTCAGATGTGGAGGGAGCGCTACCTGTGACCATACCTGCGAGGGTCGTTTGTTTCTATTTCGTGGCTACGCACCTGGGTGGGGCTGAGCGCAGCGTACTGGAGCTGCTTCGCGGCATGATGGCCAATCCCGACTGCGGGTACCGGCCCCTGGCTCTGGTACCCAAATTCGACGGAGCCTTGCTCGAGGAGCTCAAGAAGCTGGGCATTCCGATCGAAATCATTCCCATGCCCAAGCGCTTTCTATCGATTACGCGCCGCAAGCCGCTGCTGTCGCTTCTTCAAGGATGGTACTCGCTGCCGGTGGTGCCACCCTACATTTACAAGGTGCAGGCTTATTTCAGGCGCGAAAAGCCCGATCTCATCTACTCGGTTGGAATCAAATGCCACCTCTTTGCGGGAATCATTTCGCCACTGACCTCGACGCCCGTGCTTTGGCACCTGCGTGATTTATTGCCACCCGGCCCCACTCTTTCCACGTTGCGCACCGTAGGCCGACTGCCCATGGTGCATTTCGCGGCGAACTCGCAGTCCACGGCGGACAGCTTTCGGGGAACCACCAAGGGCCAGGACGCACGAATTCCGGTCGTGCACAACGGGCTGAGCCCGAACGACTACGCGCCGCTGCCGAATCGCAATTACAATCGCGCCTTCGGAGTCAACGTGGTCATCGGCAGCGAGATCTACGACACGCTGGGCGAGCGTGGCGTTCTTAAAACCCTCGAAGCCGAAGTCGAGCGCCTGGGCCTGGCCAATACCGTTCATTTCGCGGGCTACGTGAAAAACCCGGCCGAGGCCATCAACGGCCTGGACGTGCTGGTGCATGCCAGCATTGAGCCCGAGCCCTTCGGGCGCGTCGTGGCCGAAGCCATGGCGTGCGGTGTCGCGGTAGCGGCGGCCGGGGCTGGCGGAATTCTGGAGCTGGTCGACAATGGTAAAACGGGACTCCTGTTTCAACCCGGAAACGTGGCCGAGATGACCCACGCCGTGCTATGCCTGCTCGATGACAGCCAGCTGCGCCAGCGGCTTGCCGCGGCCGGGCGTGCGCGGTTTTTGTCCCGCTTCACCAATGAAACTTATTTCAGCGGCATGATGCGAGTTTTCGATCAAATTGTATTTCCGCCGGCTGCGCCGATGCGCTAGGG
>JACQAW010000155.1 GCA_016194725.1 Deltaproteobacteria bacterium | reverse complement strand
GGCCGCGAGTAATCGAGGAACTGGGTGACCACCTTGTTTAGGCGATTGACCTCTTCCACGATGACTTGCAGAAAAGGGGCTTGGGCGCCCGCGCTCTGGGGTTGCAGATACTGCGCCGCGCCCTTGATCGCGCCCAACGGATTGCGAATTTCGTGCGCCAGGCCCGCCGACATTTCGCCCAGCGCGGCCAGGCGGTCTTTTTCGCGAAGCCTCACGTAGATGTCCATGTTTTTCAAGGTGCGCGCGGCCTGCAGGAAAAATGGATAAACCACCGACAGCACGCCCCAGTTGTTGCCCCAGGGCTCGGGCGGGGTCGAAGCGCGCACCGCCACGAAACCCAACACGGTGCCGTTGTCGATGAAGGGAATCGCGATATTCGCGTTGAGTCCCAGCATCCCCTTCAACACCAGATCATAGGCCTGGCGCTGCGTCTGGCTGGTCGTGCGGTCGATTTCGTTTTCCAGGTATTGATCCAGAATCACGGGCGTTTCGCCGCGGCGGCGCATGCGGTTGAAAAAATCGACCACTGGATGGCTGGCGAGGATTTCGCGATTGAGCAGCTGGTCATCGCGCACTCCGCGAATACGTCGGAACTTGGTGCCATCGGACCGCAGCACGAACACCGTCGCGGACTCGCAACGCAACGTGCCCTCGAGCAATTTCAAGGTTAGCTGCGACAGCCCGATCGTATCCAGTATGCCGGTCAATTGCAGCTGGGCTTCTTCGACCTGATTTTCGAATTTGTGGTACTTGTTGCTGAAAATGCGCACGACGCCGATGCTGGTGAGTTTTTTTACCGGATCGACCAGCAGCACGATCAGAAACGACGCCAGAAAAGTATTCAGGATGAAAAGCGCCGGCGAATTTTCGATCCAGGCCACCAGCATGGTGTAAATCACCGTGAACAAGGTGCTGATGAAAATGAGCATGAGGACGCGGTTCAGCAGCGCGCTGACGTTGAGCAGGCGCTGGTGGATGATCGCCTCGCTGATGACGAAGAGATAGAGGCACAATAAGATGTTGCCCACGCTGGGGATGACATCGCCCAGCTGCGGCACGTGGTCCATCGCGGCGCCGCCCAGCAGAATCAGGGCGCCCGTGTAAATCCACGACCGCCGCGTCAGGCCCAGAGTCGTGATTTTCACGCGCTTGAGCGCCCCCTGCTTGAGCCGCCAGTCGACGTACATGAGATACAGGCAGATCATGACCAGAAAGCTTGGGCCGAAGAACGCCAGGCTGCGCACGACCGGCCTTTCGCTCAGCGAGCTCCATTCCAGCCCGATCACGGTAATCGAGTAGAAAATCGAGACCCGGTAAAGCCAGCGGGTAAACGAGCTTTCGACGCGCGTAAGCACCCGCATGAAAAACAGGCCCACCGGCGCGATAAGTAGATTGAAAACCAGGTGAATTTTGTAACATGTGCCGGTGCCGAAGATCTTTTCCAGAAAAAAGCACAGGGCCCAGGCGCTGACCACGGCGCAAAGCATGGCGTAGGTCATCACCAGCTTGTTGCGCAAATTGCGCGCGAGCGCCGTGACGGCAAGCGAGAAGGCGGTAACCGCCACGATCAGGGCGGATTGGCCAAGGATGTCCATGGGCCTGAGCCTAGCTTGGATGGCAGGCCCTAGGCAACAGTTGCCGGCACTGTAGGATTTTTGACGGTACGCCGATGAGTCATGCGGATGAAGAGTAGATTTAAGGCCGTGGAAATGGGAATTTTCGCGGTCGTATCCCTTATTTTTCTGAACTCGGTCTATAACCTTTTTACGGATGGAAAGTTTATCGGGGACAACGATCGGCAAGCCATGGGTACGCCGAAGCCCCCTGTATTGCCTAACGCCGAGAACACGTCCGGTAGACGGCAGGTGGCCTCGGAGGGCATATCGGGCTTTGCTCCCTACGAGACCAAGTGTCAGACTACTGGCGAGGTTTTCGAAACCAAGGCGGCAAAAGTGCGCATCCTGGGGCCGTTTTGCGGTGCAACCGGACGCCAGGTGGCCGCTGCAGGCGAGGCCAAAGCCGACGCCGGGCTTATCGAATACAAGATCGAAAACGTAACGACCCACTACGCCGCCACCGTTTTCAGCGATCATGCGTCGGGCAAGTTCTCCACGGATTTTATTCCGCTCGAAGCCGGCGAGAACCGGATTGCCATGGAGTTCCGCTACAAGAACGGAAAAGTCTTTCCCGTCGAGCTCACGATCGTCAGGAAATAGCCGGGCAGCTAACCGTTAAAAGTTGAGCCCGATGTTCACGCGGTAAAGCGTTTCGTCTTTGGACGTGTCGCGCAGATTGTGCGACTGATCGACTTGGGCGCTCAGCGGCCCGACTAGCTGTTTGTTCACGCCACAGTTCACGGTTCCGTTCAAAAGCGCGTAGTGAGCCGCGGCCGAAGCCCGCCATGCCACGAAATTTTTGCTCATGCCCAGACTGAGTCGCTCCGGCTGCGAAACAGCGCCGATAACGGGGTCAGCCGCCTTGATGCGGTAATCCATGGTGGCGTCGACGATAGGGCCGGTCATGCCCACGCGCATTACGCCGCTTGGAAAATCGTATTTGAAACGGGTCTTCGTATCCTGGCCCATATCGATGGTCGTGTTGCTGATCGCCCGCTGTACTTTTGAAATCGCGATGACGGCCTTGGCGGCGGTCTGATCGTCTTTGCGGTTGGCCTGTTCCTGAATATTTTTCTGCGCCGACTCTTCGCCGCTCTTGATGGTCTTTTCAAAATGATACTGCAGCAGTTTCTTGATCGTCCACTCGGCCAGGTCCTGATTGGACTTCTGATAGTTCGCGTAATCAGCGGGGCCGTTGAGCTGGTAAGCCTGGCGCATTTCGTAGCCGGTATTGAACGCGTTGAATTTCTGGGTCATCTCGTTGGATATGGTCTTGTCGAAAATCTGATTATTGAGCGAGGACTCGGTAGGTGCGCCGGCAACCACTTTGAGATAGTCGCCATTGTGAGGTTCAGGCTTGAGCCCGTGAACTCCGTCCTGCGCGAAGGCGCTGGCTGAGGCCAGGCAAAGGCCATAGAACGTCAGCGCCAGCAGGGCCATGGCGATTTCCAGTTTACGAATACGACTCTGGTTCAGTTTCAACTTCTCGTCTTCCACAACAACTCTCTTCCTCTAGTCTCTTAGAGATGAGTAATTGCAGAGTCCGTACCAAGTTGATTTCTATGTACTTTCAGGTGCTTGGAATTAGGCACCCCATTTGGCAATTCGTCTAGGTTTTATACATTTTCAGAGAAAATGGACGGCGATGAAGCCAAGCCAGAGGATAAAACCGCTGACAACCGGAATCGTGAAGTTGTCGTCCAGATCGAGTGGCAGCAGCTCGGCCAGGGCTCCGGCAAAGCCGCCCAGCAAGGTAAGGCGAATCAGATCAAGGCCGTACATACCGGTCGAACGCAGATAAATCCAGGTAGCCACGGCACAAACCGCGAAACCAGCCGCCGTGCCGTGCAGGGACTTGCTGCCGTTGAAAATTTTGACCGAACGCTTGGAATAAAGAATTCCCACGAGCGACGCGATAGGGTCGCCGAACGCGAGGTAACAGAGCGATAGAATCGCAACGGGCTTCGGAAACACCGCGATCGCGACAATGCTGGAGGCGATGTAATACGGCATGCCGCTGACCTTGTTGACTTCGCTGGACCGAATCAGGGAACCGAAGAATCTGATGCATTTTTCGTTAACGGCGGAATTTTTGAGACGGATCGTTTCCATACTTACGCTCCAGACAAAGAGCGCGCCCAGGATCGTCAGCGCCGTACCCTGCGGCATGCCCGACATATAGAGGGAAACAATCAGCAGGCCCATGCTCATGTGCCAGAACTTGCGCAGCAGATGCAGATCGGTTCTTACAGGCAGCGCTCTTGAGAGCATTGCCAATTTCATCTGTGCGG
>JACQAW010000141.1 GCA_016194725.1 Deltaproteobacteria bacterium | reverse complement strand
GGAAACGGTCGGCGTACTTGGTCTGAATCAAAGTTCCACGAAGTGGGGCGTCGCTCGCACCTCGCTGTGCGGGCCGCGGGCTGCCGAAAACACCTCTACGGCCCTGACAATGTTTGAGCAGCTGGGGTTTGCGCCTGGCCCGCACCTGGCCTCGCTTGCTCAGGTGCACTGGCCTGGACGTTTTAGCCGCATCGAGCTTGCGGGTTTTTCGTGCCCGGTTTTTCTTTCGGGTGACCACAATCTGCAAGGCATTGAAAGCCTGGTACAAATTTTCAATGGGATGCGGTGGAAAAATCTGCACCTGATTCTGGGAGTCTGCGCCGATAAAAATACGGCCGGAATGTATGAGAGGCTTGAGTCGTTACCCGGGCTCAGGCTGTACCTGACCGAAACTCCAGTTCGAACGTTGCCTCTGGCGGATTACCCCGTGCGGGCGCTGGCCGCGGCCACAGGGTCTGACCGGGACGTCTTTGAGGTTTTGGCCATGGTGCAACGCCAAGTCCAGAAGGACGACGTGGTTGTCGTTACCGGCTCGCTCTATCTAGTAGCCAGTGTTCTGCAAAAATTCGGGATCTAGCCTAGCTTGCCACGGATTTCAGGACGCCCGAGGACGGTGCCTTGCTGCCCGAGCCGGCGCCGTCGAGGGTTTTGCTCGCGGGCTCATCGCTGATATTCATTGCTTCGGGCACCGAGCCGCTGCCACCGTAGCGCATGTTCTTCAAGACGCTGTCGGGAATGATGATGAACATGCCGGGGCCGGCTTTGACTTTGGTGAGGATTTTCAAGGCGGCGTCGCCGATTTTGAAGATCGTCCAGGCGACTCCGGCTTTGAAGCCGGCGTCCGCAACCGTTTTGACGGCGCTGCCACCGGCAGCGGCATCTTTAACCGCCTTGGTGTTGTCTTCAACCGCCTTGGTGTTGCGGTCGATGGCCTTGGCTACGGCATCGCCTTTCGGGTCGTCGGCGAATACCTTGGTATTCAGGCTGACGATCAGACTCAAACTCAAAATCGAAATTAACGAAAGGTTCTTCATATGTCGTACCTCTCTCTCCAATGAGGATAGAATTGCAGAAAGAGTGCCAGCAATGGCCCGCGATTTTACTCGCCCGTTTTTAAGCAGTTGATGTGGTTTTTGTCGATCTTTAGTTCAGTGTTGATTTATTGCCGTCTTCCGGGTTTCGCGAGGGCACCGGATATTGCATACCCCCTGCTGTACGTATGACAAAAAAAATCACCTATCTTTTGGGCTTTGTTTCAGGAGCTTTTGTCGCCACGGTCGCGACGCAGCTCATTGGCGACAAGCGCGCAAAGCGGGCTGGGCGGCCCGCCCCACAGCAGCAAACCAAACCTTCGGCGCTGCAGGTCGTTCTCGATCCCTTGACCGCTGCGCGCATGGATGATCATAATGTTCATGTCCACGTGACCAAAGATTAAGTTTCTCCTTGCTGTAAGCCACCTGCATAAGCTTATGGAAGTTTTGCAAACCGCGCCAGCGCCACCGTCCAGTGGGGCAGGGGCGAAAGGCCCGCTTTATCGGACGCGACACAGGCCAGCCGTGAGTTACGGGGGCGCGGAGCCGGACGTTCGAGTGAGCCCTGCGCCACCAGCTCGACGCTTTGAGCGGAGAGCCCCGCGGCTTGGAGCGCCGCCTGTGTAAAGCCCGCATAGCTGGTACCCCCGCCCGCATTGACCACGTGGTAAATTCCGGCCAGGCCGCGTTCGGCAAAATCGACAAGGCGCTGCGCCAGGTCGGGCCCATAGGTGGGCGTGCCATAGGCGTCGTGAATCGCCTTGAGCGGCTCGCCGCGCCGGGCTTTGTCGAGCACCTGGCTCAAAAAGTTCTTGCCTTGAGCGCCAAAAATCCAGCCACTCCTGACGATGGTGGTACGCGGGCAGGCCGCCCGCGCCAGCTGCTCGCCCCGCACTTTGGCGCGCGCATAAACTCCTTGCGGGCCGACCGCATCATTTTGAGTGTAGAAGCCTTCTTTTTTACCATCAAATACGTAATCGGTGGAGATCGTGACGAGCCTGCCACCATTGGCTGCGCAGGCCCTGGCCAGGTTTTCGGGGCCATGGGCATTCACCGCAAAAGCCACCTCGGGCCTCGATTCGCTGCCGTCCACATCTATAAATGCCGCGCAGTTGATTACGGCCTCGGGCCTTTCCCGGTCAAGGAAGCGATCAACGGCCTGGGCATCGGCGATGTCGAGCGCGCCGTGAATCGTGGCCAGAACGACGTGCCCTCGGCTCAGAGCATTCTGCACAGTGGCGCGGCCCACCATTCCGGCCGCGCCGGTAACCAGAATTTTCATATCGCCAGAACGCTATCACGTGTTTTAGGCTCGGCGCATGCGCTTTCAATCGGTTAAAGGCAAAAACATACAGGGTCCGGTGCTTGCGGCGGTTTCAGTCGACGAATGGAAAAAAGGCAGGTGGCTAAAGACCCTGCCGCCAGAGCTGGCGACGCGCATCGACAAGGCGGCAGGTCACCTGAGCGAACCTCTTTTATCGGGAGCGACCTTGCATCTTCCGGCGGTGGAAAAAAATGATGCCGGTGTTTTGATCGCCATATTGCCAACGGATCAGGACCCGTTCTTTCTGCTCGAGTTCGCGCGCGATTCCCTGAAAATGATTCTCAACTCCAAAACCCCCAAGCTGACTCTGGTGCTGGCCGATGCCAAGCTCGAGCAGCGCCTGGCCGACGCGTTTGGCTCGGCGTTGGCTGCCGCGGTATTCGCGATGCCGGTGTACGGCAAGCGGCAGAAGAAAGAAAAAACTTTTCTGCTGCAAGACGTCTGGCTCCAGGCCAGCTCTAAAAAAGCCTTAACCGCGCTTGAACGCGGCGCGATTCTGGGCGACGGCACGAACCTGGCGCGCTACCTGGCCACGCTGCCACCCAATGTGCTTGATCCGGCCGCCTACGCGGAACGCGTAAAGAAGCTGTGCGCGCAGCACGGACTGAAATTCCGAATGCACACCAATAAAGAGCTCAAACGCCTTGGGGCGGGGGCATTTACGGCTGTGGATCAGGGCAATCCCGATTCGGCGGGCGGTATTTTTGAAATCACCTATCAGCCCAAGTCGGTAAAAAAAGGCAAGCCGGTGGCACTCGTTGGCAAAGGCGTTTGCTTTGACACCGGCGGCTACGACGTAAAAATCAACGGCGGCATGGCCACGATGAAAGGCGACATGCAGGGCTCCTCGGTGGCGCTGGCGTGTATCGTCACCGCGGCTCGGCTGAAGCTGAATCGTCCCATGAAGGCGTACCTGGCCGTCACTGAAAATCACCTTTCGCCGAAAGCCTATAAGGCCGACGAAGTGGTTGTCGCGTTGAACGGCCTGTCCATCGAGGTGGTCAATACGGATGCCGAAGGGCGAATGGTGCTCGCCGATACGCTGACGCTGGCCTCGCGCGAGACGCCGGAAATCGTCATCGATTTTGCCACGCTCACCGGCGCGGCCGTGCGTTCGCTGGGCTCAAAAATCGCGGCAGGCTTTACAAACAAAAAGAAGCTGCATGGCGCGATTGTCGAGGCTGGTACCGAAAGCGGCGAGCGCGTCTGGACGTTTCCGCTCGATCCCACTTATTTCAAGGGTCTGGAGTCCAAGGTGGCCGACACGCTCCAATGCACGCGAGGTTCGGGGCCCGACCACATCTATGCAGCATGTTTTCTTTCGAAGTTTCTCGAAAAAGAGGTGCCTTGGGTGCACGTCGACCTGACTCCCTCTGAAAATGAAGGCGGGCTGGCCCATGTGGACTCGATGTTCACGGGCTTTGGCGTACGCTGGCTGCACGCTTTTTTAGCGAGTGCCGGCAGCTTTCGCTGACGTCGCGGCCGCCAGAGCGGCAAAAACCTCGTCGCGAATGATTTGCTTGGTGAAGGGCTTGCGCACGCAGCGGTATATACCCGGGTTTTCGGCTGCAGGCCGCGCGCAGTAGTGGCCAGTGATGATGACCACGGGAAGAGCGGGCCACACCGTTTTTATGAAATCGAGCAGGGTCAGTCCCGATGCGCCGGGCATCTTGATGTCGGAGACGATCAGATCAAAGCATTGCTCGCCTAAAATGCCGATTGCCGACTCGACGTTCAGGGTCGCGCGGGTTTCGCAGTCTGCGAACATCAAGGCCAGCAGCTCAAGAATGTCGGGCTCGTCGTCGACGAATAACAGGCGCGGCCGGCTCATGACAAAAACCTGGGCAGGAGAATCGTGAAGCGGCTGCCTTTGCCTCGTTCTGTTTCGCAACCGATGCTGCCGCCATGGTCCTGAATAATTCCCAGCGAAATCGAAAGCCCCAGGCCGGTGCCCTGGCCCACGTCTTTGGTGGTGAAAAACGGATTGAAAATACGTTCTCGAACCTCTGGCGTCATGCCATTGCCGTTGTCCTCGATTTCGATTTCGAGCTGGGTGTCCGATAAAATTCGCGAGCGCACGTCGATTTTTCCGCCCTTGTCGCCATGTGCCTCGAAAATGGCGTCACGCGCGTTGGTCAGCAGATTCAGAATCACCTGTTCCAGACGAAGGCCATCGCCCAAAGCCATTAAGGTGGCGTCGGAAAGCTGGGGCTTGAGCTGAATGTTTTTGAGGCGCAGCTGTTCGCCGATCAAGATGAATGATTTCTCGATCACGCCATTGAGCAGCAGCGGCCGTCGGGTGAGATTGGATTGGCGGGCGAACTCCATGATGTGGCCAATGATCGCGTTCATGCGGTCCACGTTTCGGCCGATTTTTTCAAACCCCGTCTCCAGAGCCTCGAAATCCACCGGGGCCCGGGCCCGCTCCTGCACCATGGTTCTGAGGTGCTCGACGTAGCCGGTAATGACCGTGAGCGGGTTATTGAGCTCGTGGGCAAGCCCCGAGCTCACTTCGCCCAGCGCCGCGAGCTTGCCCGATTGCACAACCGAAGCCTGAATCTTTTCGAGCTCCGAGAGCCGGTACAGGAGCTCGCGGGCCATGACGTTCACGGCATGCGCGACGGCATCAAGCTCGTCGCGTTTCGGCGAAATCTCGATCTGGTGCTGCAGCTCGCCGCCGGCCATGCGCTCGATGGAGTACAGGAGTCTGTCCACGCGAGGCTTGCTGAAGTAAATCCGGTCGCCGCTCATTGCCGATTCAGTCCGGGCAAAAAGCCGGCCGACCAGGCCAGCGCTTCGGCTTCAGTGGTAAAAAGGCGCGCCGGAATTCCGGGTTTGGCCACCCTGAGATAAATATTGCCGAACATTTTTCCCCAGGCTCCGATAGGCACGAGCATGGCCAGGCTGGTGAAGTGATTGGTCAGCTGTTTGCCCGAATAATAGTGCCTGGTTTCGGCATCCAGGGGGCAGGCTTCGCGCAGATCGACGAGTAGCGGGCCTTTGCCGCCGCCCCCGGCTTCGGCCGAGACCATGACGTTTTCGATGGCATCTTGAATGGTCTGCAGCACGTGGGGCAAGATGCGCGTGACGACGACGCCATTTTCACGTTTTTCGATGCGCGCGGTGCGTGTATTGCGTATTAAGGCCATAGCTGCAGCCATCTAACTTCAAAGGACGTCATGGCTACCTGCAGCGCACTCCGCGCGGGCGCATGGCCACGGCATCGACTTACCGGCATTTCGGCCTGACCGTGCCCTCGCCTTCGGGCATGAGGTAATCGGTAACGACGATATCGATTTGGTGAGTCGCGATCAGGGCCAATGCCTCATCCACGCTCTTGGCGTTCAGAACCTCGCAGGAAACCTGTTCCTTGAACTTGAAGGCCAGATATTCCCGCTGCTCGACGTCGTCGTCTACTAAAAGTATGGTAACCGCTTGTGAATCAGGCAAAGGCATAGCAACCCCCGGTGGTCTTCATTTTATCCGGAACTTGTCAGGGACTTATCAAGCGTAAAAGACCAATAGATCCGGTGGGATGGAGCCGCTGAAATTACTGTGTTCCTGCATAGCCCGTGGGCAGCAGCTTTTCAAAGGTTTCGCGCCGGTCCGGGCACGCGCTGCAGGCCCGCACGACCAGCTCTTCGATGACCGAGCGGCGGCGCTTGAGCGCAATGGATCGCGTGATGACCGACTCATAAACGACGGCTTCATTGATGTTTTTTTCCAATAATCCAGTGCCCAGCTCAACGACAGTCGCGTCGTCGCCCGTGCGAGTTACCGCATTGAACTCGGCCAGGATAACGTCGCCTGACATTCGTGCCTCGTCAGGCGAGCGGTTCAGCACGGCGCGCGCGGCATCGAGCAGGTCGACGGCAAAAAGCGAGATGACGATTTCTTTCATCACGCCGGGCTTGCCCCCGCTGACATTCTCGGATTTTTGAAAAGCATCGATGGCCTTTCGGCTGTCGCAATTATTGAGGTACTGCTTGCCGCAGATAACCAAGGCTGAGGCAATCGTGTTGGCCAGCGTGGCGTCGGACTGATTGCCGGGCAGTCTGGAGTAGGCCTCATAATAAGTCAGAATATCCTCGTGATGCCCATTGGCCAGCGAAAGCCTGATCAGCTGCGGGATACGCTTGGGCTCGACGGTAAACTCGCGGCTGACTGTTTTTCCAATCGAGTAAGCGCCCGCATGGTTGCCCGCGACAACATACGCGTCAAATAAGGCGTTCAGGCAGCGAAGATGTTTGGGGGCAAATTTCAGGCCCTCTTCAAAGCAGGCAATCGCCGCCTGATTTTCAGCGGATTGCAGCTGGGCCAGGCCTTCGTAATAACAGGCCAGTACGGGCGCGGCATCGGCCTTGCGCGCGAACCGAAAAGCTTTCAAGGCGTCGGGCAGGCGCTTGGCCTCCATTAGGGCCTTTCCGCCTTCGATGAGCTTGGTGTAATTCGTCGGCATCATCTTTGCCGAAAGTGTTTTCAAAAATGCCGTATCCAGCTCTTCCACCGTGAAGGGAAGCAGGATGAGCGCGTCGACCTCCTCGTCGGCGGCACGCGTGGCCAATGACCCATTTTCTTTTTCGCTGATGACAAAAAAAAGTGTTTCCAGACGGCTGGGGTAAACCTGTTTGAGTGTCTCGTAGAGCTCAAAGGCCGTCCTGGCGCCCAGAAGATGATCTGAGAAAACGATCTGTGGCTGCGATTTGCGAATTTTTTCCCGGGCTGACTCGAAGTTGTCCGCAACCAGGATATTAGTGGTTTTGACGCCAAAATTTCCGCACAACCGGCGCAGCGCCGGGCGCGCGATCGCCGATTCCGTGATGATGAGCACCTTACGGGTGGCGAGGTAGTTGCTAATCAGCTTGAGATCTGAAGAGGAGAGGCCGGGCATGTCGTTTATCTTGTTACAAATATGAGGGAGCAGCACGTTGAAAGTTATTTGGTAGTGTTAAATGATCGGCAGGATGGGCAAAAAGAGGCAGGGTGTTTCCGGCTTTAATCGGCCGGAAGCTTGTTTGGGAGGGGAGCTGCTCCTGACGCGGGTGCAGCGGTATTGATCGTCGCGGTTTCTCTGGTGCAGACCGGCGCGGTATAGTCGTCGGGCAGCCCCTTTTTGCCGAATCTGCGTGTGAAAATATCATCGAATTTCTGGGCGCAGCAGGCTTTGGGCCATGCGGTCTTGTCCATTAATTCCCTTGCCTGGTTTAACTTGGGCATCAGACTTGTTTTGAACGGAAGCTTGGGCTGCAGACAACCCCATTTCAGATTGTTCAGGAAAACGTTTCTCTCGTTGAGAAACGACCGTTTGCAAGTCCGGAGTGCCTGGTCGATGACGTCGAACCGAATGGCGTCTGTCAGCGCGAAATAGGCATTGTCGCGCAGTACCTTCTCTTTCGGATTCAGCTCGGGCTTGCATTTCAAAGTCGGCGTCCATTTGGTCAGCTCGCTATTGTCCATTCCCCAAACCTCGGCCAGCGAGGAGTCACGGGGATACCTGCGCAATCGCACCCCGCGCTCTTTTACCATGGGCGCGAGCAGGATCTTGAACGGGCTGCCCATGTCGGGCGCATTCCACGCTGACGCAATCTGGGACGTGGGGCAGAAGTAAGGCGTTCCCGAGGCAAAGGCCCAGAACCCTGGCACTCCTTTCACTCGAGGCGGTGGTGAGGCGGCCAAAATGGTGACGTCCTCGTCGACGTCGAAGGTGAAAAAGTTTTGTCCCGTGTTTTCGTTTTGCGTGGTCGCCGAAGGATAGGCGATGACGCTCGAACCGAACTGGACTTCGACGTCGCGCCTCGAGCCGAGACTGGTGGTGCTTTCGCGCATGCTCGGAAAAGGGGAGCCGTCGGTGCGGCAACCCGAGCCAACACAGTGCAGGCACCGCTGTAAAGCAAGGTAGTCGGCGGTCGTGCCGCCATCGGCCCAAGCGGGCGCGATGCCGAGACAGGCCACTGGCGCGAGTTTCATCAATGATTCGAACGTATTTTGAAGCCCCACTGCACCTATAATTCTAGCACAGGCTCGTGAGCTATCGCTAAGCCGTTGAATGTGTTATCGAAACCGCCATGAGCTCGTACGACGTGGTGATTTTAGGCGCAGGGGGCGCCGGCATGATGTGCGCCATTCAGGCGGCAGGGCGAGGGCGACGTGTCGCTCTGCTGGACCACGTGGGAAAGGTGGGCGGAAAAATCCTGATCTCGGGCGGCGGCCGCTGCAACTTCACCAACCGCGACGTGTCCTGGAAAAACTACGTCTCGTCCAACGAGCACTTCTGCAAATCCGCCCTTTCCCGTTTTACCCCGGAAGATTTTATCAAAATGGTGCAGGACCATGGCATTTTATTCCACGAACGAAAACACGGGCAGCTTTTCTGCGATTCGTCGGCCCAGCAAATCATCGATATGCTGTTCGAGAAATGCGGGCAGGCGGGCGCGCGGTTTTTTCTGGGTCATAATATTACCGCGGTCAAGAAGTCCGACGCCGACGCGGGTTACGTGGTTGCCACCGATAAAGGCGATTTTTTGGCGCAGTCGGTAGTTGTGGCCACGGGCGGGCTTTCGATTCCCAAAATCGGCGCCACCGGCTTTGGCTATGAGCTGGCCAAGCAATTCGGCCTGCGGCTTGTCGAACGCGCACCGGCACTGGACGGCTTTACGTTCGGTGAAAGCGATCGCTGCAAGCTCGAGGGGTTCGCGGGCATCGCGCTGGATTCGATTGTTACTTGTAACGGTATCTCGTTTCAGGAGAACCTGCTATTCACCCACGTGGGCCTGAGCGGACCGGTGGCCCTGCAAGGATCGTTGCACTGGTACCCGGGCGACGAGGTCGCGATCAATTTCATTCCCGCGCTTTCGCGCGAAGAGCTGCTGAAATGGTTTGCCGATCGCAAAGGCCAAAAGGGCGAGCTCAAGAACATGATGGTCGAGCTGCTGCCCAAACGCCTGGCGGAACGGTTCTGCGAACTCTATCTGCCCGCTGGCGTAAACCTGGCCAATTTGCCCAAGAAAGACCTCGAACTCTTCTGTGGGGCGCTTCAGAGCTGGACGTTCGTACCGGCTGGTACCGTGGGCTATGGCAAAGCCGAAGTAACCCGAGGCGGGGTGAATACCGACGAGCTGTCCTCAAAAACCCTGGAGGCCAAAAAGGCCCCGGGACTTTACTTCATTGGAGAGGTGGTCGACGTTACTGGTTGGCTGGGCGGTTTTAACTTTCAGTGGGCGTGGGCTTCGGGCTGGGCCGCGGGACAAGCGGTCTAGGGCAAAACTTACCTCTGAGTTTTCGGACCCGAATCGGTACAATGACCCAAGGTATGAGTAAGATTTCAGGGCTGGCATTGGTGGCGACAGGTTTGGTTTGCATGGCTTGCAGCGCGGCGTTTGCCGATGAAAGCGATGCCGCGGCACGAGGCGCATTGTATACCCAGAGCGTGGTTTGCATTCCGGCGAAACTCATTGCGCTCGATGAGTCCGCGCGAAAGGGCCTGGTGCTCGACCTCG
>JACQAW010000140.1 GCA_016194725.1 Deltaproteobacteria bacterium | reverse complement strand
GTTGCGATCGGGGCTGCTCAGAGCAGCCCAGTAGGATATTTTCCGGCGGGCGCATTTGACGACTGGCAGTTGGGTGGCCCCTATTACTCGCGCACGGGCGACTTCTCAAGCTTTGCTGACTACATGAACATCGCTCACGCCAAAGGCGAGCTCATTGTTGCCGCGAGCAGTACGGAAAACGAGATATGGGAGGAGCTCTTTGGTCTGACCGCCATTTCAGCTGTGAAAGTAATTCAATCTGCAGCGGCAAACATAGCCCGGCTTTTACCAGTGACTGACTATATTGCAGGTGATCAGCTCACCTCGCAGAATTCCGCGTCATTGTTTGCTCGATTTAGCCCGGCTCGGACCAACGCTGTGTCAACGTTATCAAGCCTCATCGCAGAGAGCCCATACGTTTACTCAGCCACGAGCGCCGCACCTGGGCTTTCCGCGCCATTGGCTTTTGGCTTACTGGTTTTACCAAGTCAGCCTACGGGTCATGCCGCGGCCATTCTGGATAGTGGTAACGGGGACTTCCTTCTTGGAGGAACGGTTTTACCAACTCCGCTCAGCAGCACTACGGTTACAGCAGGCAACTTTAACGATTATCTTTTTAATGCTGGTTTCACTCTGGAGCCGTTGGGCAGTACTTGGGGAACCAGCGGAATTTTTCAGGAGGTCGGACCTGATTTTGTAGCCAGGCCGGTTTGGGCCAATATCAGTATCATCAGGGATCTGGATACAGAAGCGACGATTAAACTGGAAACGAAGGGGTTGGTTACCCTTTTCACGGGTAGGCCCGGTTTGGAGTATAAAGTTACATATATCTATCCATTTGCCGGTACCGGAAACTTAAGCGCCGTCCCATCAGGCTACACAAGTTTTGGCATGGACTGCGGCTGGGACCTGGTCACGGCAGTAGGTGGATGCAATCTTTTTAATGCTGCATCTCCATTGCATCTATACACGATTCCAGGGGAGCAAATCGTGGTGCCGACAGATTTTATTCAACAGGTTGTTGCTCAGACCAATCAGTCTTCTGGCCTGCCGGCGCCCGGTGACGCACCGGTTGCGCCTTTCACCAAACTGGTGAAGGCTCCGCGGCCCGACAAGCCTCTGGAATTCCTTTGCGGGATTGGCCAGCCTGTCGACCCTAATACCGGAGTAATGTGGCACAAGCTTACTGATTTTAAGGTCAAGGGAAGAACTCCTGAGACATCTTTTTCATTCACACGTACCTATTCGACCGCTCCCGCGTCAGGGCCTACGGGCGATCTGGGGCCAAACTGGAGCCACGGTTCAGAAAGCCATCTTGAGTCAGAACTCGACGCCTTAAATGTAGGCGTCCAACCTAGCGCCTGCCCAGATCCCGTGAAATGCAATGTCACGTTATCCGACGCCGATTTGGCAACACTGGTGGCTTTGAGCCCACAACCTCAGACATTTGGTGGCGTTCCCGTCTCTTGTATTGCAAATGCCAGCCAATATGATTGGGCAGGCTGTAGCGGTTCATCCTATTGCGCGACTCAAGCACCTTGCGCGTCACCCGGCCTTGCTATCTCACCGAATCTGCTCTGGGTCGACGAGGGTGGAGCGTCGTGGAGATTTCGCGGTGACGGACAGGGTAATTTTACGGCACCCGCCGGCACAGGACTAGCGCTCACTCTGTCGGGCACCACCTATACGCTAAAAAAGACCAATGGGACGAAACTTGTCTTTGCAGCCGCAGGACAACCCGGTGTTCCCTTTGGCCTTTTAATGTCGCTCATAGATCCCCACGGTGATTCGATCACCTACAGCTATGACGTTAACGGAAAAATGAGTTCGCTTGCCAATGACTTTATCGGTAGAATTAGTTTCGTGCGAGACGCTCAGGGTCGCTTACAGCAAATTAATCGAGAACGAGATAATTTGAGTTACACGTACTCTTACGACGAAAATGGCAGATTTGCCTCGTCGTCGGACTTTGCGGGTAACACATATACCTACGGCTACAATCAGGACCAGGTGGGCACTCAAGCTAATGGGTTGCTCAACAACATCACTGACCCGCTGGGTCGAGCCATTACCTTTACCTATTACGATAACGGTAAGAACTTCGAGCAGCATGAGCCAGGCGGCGGGTACCGCGCTTTCGTCTATGGCCTGGACTCATCGACGTTGCAGCGCTGGACGCGTACTCAAGACCTCGATGGCAATACGATGACCTGGTATTTTGATGCCGCAGGAAGAGTGCTGCAAACTATTAATCCAGATCAATCCAGGGTTCAGCAAACGTGGACCACTGATGGCAATCTTGCGACGAAAACTGATGAACTTGGGTACGCCACTCGGTACGGTTACGATGCATCAGGTAATCAGACATCAGTTCAACTGCCACTCGATGCTGTACCAATGACTAGCGTTTATGACCAGTCCTTTAACAAGGTAACTCAATTCAATCCCCTTGCGGGATCGCCTACCAAAACTACGCTTAATCCTACGACTGGCGATGTCACAAGTATTTCGCGGTCTGATTCTTTGGGGCAGGTCGCGCTTGTGTTTGGATTGGATAACTTTGGGAATACGGTACAAGTAAACAACGGAATCACGAGCTACAGCAGTTCCACCGATGCGAATGGATTGTTTTTAAGCACTTTTAATTTACACAACCCTTCGACGCTCATAAATGACATCCGTGGAAGAGTGACCCAGAGAAGTTTCGCTAGTGGCCGCGTTCTGGGCTATACCTACGATGATTTCGACCGCGTGACGAACATCACCGACAACGCGGGACCTTCGGTTTCGGTTGTTTATGATGCTGTCGGAAAAATACTTTCGAAAACTCTGACTCCGCTGAATGGCGGAACGCCGCAGACCACGCTATTCCAGTACGACGCGCGTGACAGGCTTACGCAAGTGACGGACGCAAAAGGACAGGTCACGCAGATCGGCTACAACATCATCTCGGTGGGCTGCCAGGTACGCGATCTGCCAACAACCTACACCGACACTGCTGGCCGCGTGACGACGATGGCTTACGACAATAGGCAGCGACTCATCCGCAAGACCGACGCGAACAACCATGTCATGCGCTACGAGTACAACTCGCGCGGAGACAAGATTGCGCAAACTGACGGTTCCGGAAATCGGTCGACATTCAGCTTCGATGGAAACGAAAGGCTTGTGCAGCAGACGATGCCTGTGACTGTCGGCGCGAGCGGCGGCCCAGTGTCGGCCACGCAGGTCATGAATTATTCTTACGACGTCGGCGGACGACTTGTCTCGATCGACAAGTACGCGCTCGGCGTTGCGAACGCCGTGCACTCAACGACCACGATGGTCTATGATTCTTTGGATCGCGTGATTCAGAAGACGCTCCAGTCGGGCGCTACAGTTGAGGACGACTCAACATTCACGTATCAGCGGCAGCTTGATAGCACGAAGCTTTCTTCGGCGAACAACGCAAATGAAAACCTGAGCTTCACTTATGAAAGTGCGCCACCGTTTGCGCTCTCAACCTACGGCGTTGCACCTGGCCCATCGGGTGGCGCTCTTAATCTTGCCAACCTCGGTGCATACAGCGTCGCGAGAGATGCGACAGGAAACATCGCGGGCCTGACCGGACCTCCTGGCCAGCTTTATTCCGCTAGCTATGATTCCGCAGGAAAACTCACTCAAGCTCTCTCCGCCTTCAACTCTCAGAACTACTCAGTTAATCTCGGATACGACTCTTTCGGCAGAAAATCCACCGTCTCTCACTCCACCGGACTCAATGGAACGCTCTCTTACGACGCCCTGAACAGGTTGACTGCGGTGGGTTATTCGGGCTTCGACGGACAGACAACACAAGCCATCAGCGAAAATCTCGGCTACGATCTCGCCGGAAATATTGTCTCGCTCACACGTGAGCTTGGCTCATTCAGCTTCGGATACGATCCGACTAATCAGCTCATCACGTCGAGCTTTGCCGCAAACCAGGGCGCGAACCTCGGGCCACTCGTCAATCGGCAACTCGCGTACGATGCAAGCGGGAACAGGATCAGCGACAATATCAACGGCGGTGGTGCTTACTTTGCCAACACGCTCATCAGCGATGCTCTCCATAACTATCAGACTGACGCGATGGGCTTAGGCACTCTCACACAAAGGACGACGCCTGCGACTCAAGCCATAGATCTGTTTACCTATCGGGTAGACGGACGCATGACCTCGTTTACGAAGGCCACCGACGTGAACGGCAACGGCGCCTTTGATCCGGGCGTCGATCAAGTAAATCTCACCGCTCAGTACGCGTTCGACGCGCTGGGGCGACGAATCGCAAAAACTATCTCGCAAAATGCCACGACTTTTACGCAGAGCTATCTCTATCTCGGGGATACAAACTCGATCCTGCTCGGCACCGCAGGTAATGGCGCAACGACGCTCTACCTCGACGATCAAAGGGGTGACAGACACCTGGCCGCAATCGGCCCAAGTGGCGCGAAGGCTTATGTCACAGATCATCGTGGCAGCGTGCTCAACTCGGAGATTGCAGGAAGCGCCACCGCCTTCGGAGCATTCGGCGAAGTGCTCGGGACAGTGCAGCCAATCTCCCCGGCATCAGACGCCGTGGCATATGGCTGGCAGGGACTTAAATATGATCCGGAAGTCGGCATGTGGGACAACGGCCGACCCTACGATCAAAATACCGGCCACTTCACGGTTACCGACTCGATTGGCTTTGCCGGTGGCGACCTTAATCTCTACAGGTCGCGCTTCAACAATCCGTTACTCTACAACGATCCATCAGGAAACTGTGCGCCATGCGCAGTTGGGATGCTCGTGGTGTGTGCTATGGCCCAATACAATTTTTTCTACTGGGCCACTCATCCGATCCAGAACCGTGACCTCGTAGTACCTACTCCTCCGGCACCAACACCGTCAGGTCAAAATGGTTTTATTGGGCCGCTGTTGCCACAGCCTGGGGAGCAAGGCTTCATTGGACCACTCCTGCCGCCACCACCACCGCCACCGGTCGATCAAGGGCCGCCGCAGAGACCCGTGGAACCGCCGGAACCACCAGGAACGGAACAGCCAATTGCACCACCATTCCAGGGCGGGACAAATCCACCGGTTATGCCTCCGACGATAATGCGATAGGAGCGAAAGCTATGGCTCGACCAACAAAAAAATCTCTCTTTATCTTTTGGGGCGCAGTTCTTGTTTTTATTGGCGGCTTTGTAGTCATCGCGCTTCATGGGGATAAATTTAAAAACGAGTGGCTGCGTTCCGACAGGTGCGCCGAAGTCACAAAGACGTATGTCTCACACGCTGGCGGTTACGGAACTGGGTTCAACTCCTACAGCATGATCACGTTTAGCGTCGACGGTGAACCCTGTGACTACAACTCAGACCCGGGTTTTTGGACGACGGTCAAGGCAGGCGAAGCCTACAACATCAGCGTGTCTCGCAACACGGGGCGTTGCGATGTAACCGCAGTTCACGGCAAATGTGAGAAGCCGCGTAAATAGCTGATCAACTTTCGGGAGGTAATGCATGGTGAAGTCCAAAACCACATGGGTCACGATCACGACGTTTACCAATCGCCCTGAAGCGGAGCTTGCTAAGGGAAGACTTGAGCAGAGCGGCATTCTTGCGAATGTGCGGTCCGACGATACCGGGGGACTGGGTCCCTACTTGGCAGCGACGGCGGGTGTCGCGCTTCAGGTTGAAGAAAAGGACCTCGAAACAGCACGTAAGATCTTAGCCGCCTAGTGCGCGAATCAATGCAGCACGAGGCGATAAGTGTGAAATCCAGGGAAGCAAGAAGCGGACCTTGGCCGCGCGAAAGTGATGCCGTGGGTGCTGTCGCGGTGTTCACTTCTGGTCGGCCAACGTGTTGCGCTTTGCGCACGTGAAATGTTCCCGTGGGGATGAGCGCGGTGCGAACTTCTGCCGGTGGCGTGTGTTCAGTTTAAAAAGTTGGAGTGTCGCGTTTTGCTGATGAAGAGTGGAGCAGAAAATTAGGAATCAAAAAGGGAGGGGGTCGGTCGGTGACAAGAAGTGATGGATGACTGGCTTCTCTTAACGAGTGCTGGTTAACTCAAGTGCAAACAACGGTCATTGAATTGCAAACAGAAAG
>JACQAW010000019.1 GCA_016194725.1 Deltaproteobacteria bacterium | reverse complement strand
GTTGGCGTAAAACTTTGGATGCCCGCGATGGGCCACGGTTCCTCGCCAGTGAATGTGGCGCATGCCGTGGACCAGGGCGGCGCCAATGTGCCCGGCGTTTTCAAAGCCACGAACGTGTACTTCGTCATGCCCGGCGACTGGGACGTTCACGTGCAGCTCAAGAATGGCTCAAAGGTAGTCGAGGAAACCGTTGAGAAAGTCACGATCTAACCCCATTTCGGCCATTACGGTCGTTTCGCTTTTGGCTCTGCTGTCGAGTGGCGTTGCAATGGCTGCGCCTTGCTGTGGCGGCGGCTCGGGCATTCCTGCGCTCATCACCGGCGATGACGGTGCGCAGCTGGGCGCAAGCCTTTCGCAGGCCTCGGTCATTGGCGATGCGCCGGCCGAAGGCATGCCGGTGTTTCGCTCGACCAATGACTCCGAGGTCACCCAGGCCTTCAGGCTCGATGGCGCTTACCGCATCAGCGACCGATTTCAGGCAGGTGCGGTTGTTCCGTTGATTCGCCGAGCCCGCCAGCTTACCGCTGCCACCGCGCAAGCCTATGGCTTTGGTGACATTACGCTAAACGCAGGTTACGAGGCCCTGCCCGAGTGGAGCTACTCGGCGTGGAAACCGCATGGTTTTTTATTTTTGCAAACCACCTTGCCCACCAGCCCATCGACTTACGATTCCGAAGCGCCTTTTCAAATCGATGCGCGTGGACGCGGATTTTTTCAGCTGGGTCTGGGCGCGGCTTTTCTTAAAGGCGTGGGCAACTGGGATTTTATCGCAAGCGTTGAAGGCCACCGATCTTTTGCGCGCACCTTTGCGGCGTCAGATGGGGGCACGTTGAATCTAACACCCGGCTGGGGTGCCACGGGCTTGCTTGGCGTGGGTTATAGCCCGCGCGCCGGAATCGTTCGCCTGGGTTTGAGCTTGTCGCCCGTTTTCGAGGGCCCGATTGATGTTCGAGGCGAAGTCAACTCGACCTCGGCCGACCAGCTGGTGTGGAACACTTCGGCGCAGGTGGGCGTCCTGATTTCGCCGGAATGGTCCTCGGCCTTGAGCTACACCGACCAGACGCTGCTGGGGCCCACGCGCAACGTGAGCTTGAGTCGCAGCGTGGCGCTTTCGGCTCAGAAACGCTGGGCGCTCTGAAATGGCCACGGTGATGCGCCTGAGCTTGATATCAGCCGCGGCTCTTTTTGCAGTAATGGCGTCGTCTTGCACTACAGCCAGCTGGCGCGACCATGAAAGCTCGACGGTACTTGAAAACCAGCGCGAAATTCTGGCGCGCTTTCGCATTCGCCAGCACGGCGTTGCGCTCAACGACTGTGTCGTGTGCCTGTCGATCGATAAAAGATTCGACGACTCCTGTGCAAAGCTCGACTCGAGCGGCTTGGTTTATAAAACGGTCACGCGCTCTTATGCCTGGCTCAAGACTTTATCGTGCCGCCTCGAAAGCGGGGCCAAGGTGAGCCGCAAGTTCACCTTTCCCTATTTCGCGGCGCCCACCGATAGCGTGAATACGGTCCACTACCTGGGTGAAGTTCAAATCGACCTCGAAGGCGACACCGAAACCACGGTGCTCGTGGCCGATATGTTGGGCAACACCCTCAACGACCTGCGCAATCGGGGAAAGCCGCCGCTTGCTTTGAAAATTCACACCTCTCTGCTGACCAAGCAGGACAATACGTGGGGCGACGCGCAAAATACCCCCGAACGCTGACCGCGCACTGCGGTAAATGCTAAAGCGCTGCTTTGCTTTTCTTCGCGATTGTGAAATCTACATTAGAGCGTGAACATGGGTGCAAACAGTCTCGAAGACTCATTTGGAAGACGTTTTTCTTATCTCAGGCTGTCCGTGACGGACGCCTGCAACTTTCGCTGCGTCTACTGCCTGCCCAATGGATACCAGAGATCCGAAGGCGCTGAAGACCACCTGTCGCTTGCCGAAATTCGCAACCTGGTCAGCGCCTTTACCGAGCTGGGCATGTGGAAAATTCGACTCACTGGCGGCGAACCCACGCTGCGACGCGACCTGCTTGAAATCATCACCATGATTTCTGAAAACACCGCGGTTAAGAAAATCGCGCTCTCAACCAATGGCTATCGCCTGAAGCAAATGGCGGGCGAGCTTCGGCTGGCCGGCGTGTCGGCGGTGAACGTCAGCGTGGATACGCTAAACGCGCAGCGCTTCAGTGCCCTGACGGGCTCAGGTCAGCTTCCGGAAATTCTTGAAGGCATCGAGGCTGCGATTGCGCTGGGTTTTGAGTCGGTAAAAATTAATGCGGTTTTGATGAAAGATACGAACGAGAGCGAGCTTGCGCTTTTTCTTTCGTGGATTCGTCGCAGGCCGGTGTCAGTGCGTTTCATCGAGCTCATGCCCACGGGCCAAACCGAAGCGGTCTTCAAGAAGCATCACCTTCAAAGCAACCCTTTGCGCATGCAGCTGCTTGAGCAGGGGTGGACCATCAAGCCACGCGGGCCGGCCGACGGCCCGGCCATCGAGATGTCGCACCCCGATTTTCAAGGCAGCATCGGCCTGATCGCGCCCTACTCCACCGATTTCTGCGCCACCTGCAACCGCCTGCGCATCTCGAGCACGGGTGGCCTGCGCTTGTGCCTTTTTGCCGAGGGCAATCACTCGCTGCGCCACCTGCTTCAAAGATCATCGCAAAAGGAAGACCTCAAACAAACCATCCACTCCCTTCTGAACAAGAAGGAAGTTTCGCACTATCTGCCAGAAGGACGTTATGGAAACAACCAAACATTCTCATCCATCGGAGGCTAACCGTTCAAACCGTGAGCGGTCAACGGGCGCTCCCGCGCCCTGCCGCTCAACATTTTCAATGGTGGACGTAGGCCCAAAAACGGCCACTGCCCGCCGCGCCACCGCGCAGGGAAAAATTCTGCTCTCGCGCGAAGCGTATGAGGCTTTGGTGAACGGCACGAACCCCAAGGGCGACGTGCTTTCGGTGGCCGAGGTTGCCGGAATTCAGGCGGCCAAACGCACTTCGGAGTGGATTCCGCTTTGCCACCCGCTGCCGCTGGACCAGGTTAAAATCGAATTCCAGCTTCTGCCGTCCGAGTGCGCGGTGCTGGCCTTTTGCCAGGCCGCAACCACCGCGAAAACCGGCGTCGAAATGGAGGCGCTTTGCGGGGTGAACGCGGCCCTGCTTTCGATTTACGATTTGTCCAAGGCGGTAAACCCCGTGCTGACGATTTCAGACATTCGCCTGAATTTGAAAGAGGGCGGAAAATCGGGCACGTGGCGGCATCCTGATTTCGCAGAGGCGTCCGTCGCTGAAGCGCAAGTGGTCGACCTTCCGCTCGAGGCCATTCGCGTGGGCGTACTGACCATCAGCGACCGCTGCGCGCGCGGCGAGGCCACTGACCATTCCGGGCCCGAGCTTGCCGCGCTTTGCGGCAAGGCCGGCGCAACGCTTGTCAGCACGTCGATTGTTTCCGACCAGGTAGCCGAAATTCAGCGCGCGGTACTCAAACTTGTGCGCGACGAAGGTGTTGCGCTGGTGCTGACCACTGGCGGTACCGGGCTATCACCACGCGACGTAACACCCGAGGCGCTCGATTCGCTGTGGACAAAAAAGATTCCAGGCATCGGCGAGCTGCTGCGGGCCGAGGGCAGCAGGCACGTGGCCACTTCGTGGCTCAGCCGTTCCGGCGCGGGCATTATTGATCGTTCGCTGGTCGTGTATCTGCCAGGCAGCCTGCGTGCCGTGCATGAGGGTTGGGCCACGCTCGAAAGCCTTTTGCCTCATGCCTTGCACATCGCCAACGGAGGTGGACATTGATTACGCATGCTCAGGCGCTGGAAACTCTAAAAACCGCCGCTACGCAAAGACGGCCTGGTTTTGCGCGCGGGCCGGAAACAGTGGCGATTGAAAACTGCGTGGGCCGGGTTTTGTTCAGCGACATAGTCAGTCCCGAGGCCATTCCACCTTTTGACAACTCGTCGATGGATGGTTTTGCGGTTCTGGCCTCGCTCACCACCAAGGCTACGCTTCGCGAACCGTTGCATCTTGAAGTTTCGGGTTCCATTGCCGCGGGCGATGCACCGATCACCCAATCGGCCCCAGCGATAGCTGCGGATGCCTGGGAAATCATGACGGGAGCGCCCATTCCCACGGGCTATGACGCTGTCGTAAAAGTGGAAGACGTCGAGGTCAAACGCGACAAGCAGGGTGCGCCTCAAGAGATCTGGATTTCAAAGCCACTCACGGCACGCGAAAATTTTCGCGGCCGGGGCGAGGACTTCGCCTTGGGCCAGTCGGTCGCGCGCGCAGGCACGCGGCTCATGCCCGAGCACGTCATGGCGCTGGCAAGCCTTGGCTTGCACCAGGTGGCTGTGCGAAGAAAACCGCGCGTGGCGCTCGTGTCCACGGGCAGCGAGCTGGTAGCGCACACCCAAAAGCAGCTTGCGCCGGGAATGATTCGCAACTCCACTGCCCCGCATCTGATAGCAGCGCTGCCGTCGTATGGTGTTGAATGCAGATTTTACGGTACGGTCAGCGATGAGCCCCGGGTTTTTGATCGCCTGCTCGCTGAAATTCTGGCCGACAAGCCGGATGTGATCCTGACCACCGGAGCCGTATCAGCCGGAAAATATGATTTCATTCCGGACTCGCTGAAAAAGGCGGGAGCCACCACCCGGTTTCATCAGGTGGCCATTCGCCCGGGCAAACCCGGGCTGTTTTGCGAATTCGAAAATGGCCCGGTTGTTTTTGGAATTCCGGGCAATCCGGTTTCGACTGCGGTGGCCTTGCGGTTTTTTGTCAGCCCCTACCTCGAAGCCCTGACCGGCTCGGCGGTGGAGGTGCCGCTCAAGGCGCAGCTCGTGAAATCGGCGCCCAAGCCCGAAAAGCTGCGCTGTTTTTTCAAGGCGCAGTTTCGTGCGGGGCCGCAAGGGGCCGAGGTTTTGTGCCTGGGTGGCCAGCCCTCGTTCATGGTCAGCCCGCTTCTCGAGTCCAATGCCTGGGTCGTGTTTCCCGAGGGCGGCACCCGCGTTGAGCAGGGCACCTGGGTCGATGTGTTTCCGCTTCACCCCATGAATTACAGCTTTGGCTCGGACTCCTTTGCGAGCTCCGCGCCTAAACAGGAGGGCTGCTGCTGATGGAATCGGTAAAAATTCAACTCTTCGGCGCGTTTCGAAAACATGGCGACGGCGTGGCGCTTGAGCTGCCCTTGGCCAAGCCTTGCTCGCTTGCGGTGCTCAAAGAGCTGCTGGCCACGCATCTGGATCCGGAGTTGCTGCGTGAAAGCGCGTTCGGCACCACGACTGATATTCTGGGCGACGACGCCATCGTTTCGCCCGGCCAAACCCTGGCGGTGCTGCCCCCCGTGTGTGGTGGCTGACCCATGTCGAATATTCACGTTCAAGTTTCAGACGCCGTTATTACCTCGCAGGAAATTACCGGGCTGCTCGACAACCCGGGCCACGGCGCTCAAATTCTGTTTAGCGGCGTGGTGCGAAACTCAAATCTTGGCCGACAGGTCAATGGCGTTTCCTACGACGCCTTTGCCCCACTGACCACGCGCACCTTGCACGAAATCTGCGTCGAGGCCCAAAGTAAATGGGGTGCGGGGCTGCAGTTCCATGTTTTGCACCGCACCGGCCTGGTGCAGGTGGGCGAAGCCAGTCTTTTGATAGCGGTCAGCGCCCCGCATCGCGACGAGGCTTACAAGGCGTCACGCTATGTGATCGAGCAAATCAAAGTTCGCGCGCCCATCTGGAAAAAAGAACATTATATCGATGGCGAGAGCGAATGGCTCAAAGGCCATGCGCTGTGCAGCCATCCGCGCACCGAAGAGGCTTCGCCGTGAGCGCCAGGAGCGACGACGAAACTCTTCGTTACAGCAGTCAAGCCAGGCTGCCCGAGCTTGGTGCCGAGGGGCAGGAAAAGCTAAGGCGCGCGCGCGTGCTTTGCGTGGGAGCTGGCGGCCTGGGCGCGCCCGTGTTGCTTTATCTGGCTTCGGCAGGCGTTGGGCGAATCGGCATCATCGACCCCGACACGGTTTCACTCTCGAATCTGCAGAGACAGGTAATTTACCGCACCAGCGACTGCGGCAGGCTCAAAGCCGAGGTCGCGCGCGAGCAGCTGCTGGCGCTCAACCCTTTTATCGATATTTCGATTTATCCCACGGCACTCGGCCCGCGAAATGCGCTCACCATTTTAAACGCGTACAACCTGATCATCGACGGTACCGATAATTTTGCCACGAAGTTTCTGCTCAACGACGCTTGTGCCAGATTATCCAAGCCTTTGATTTATGCCTCGGTTACCGGGTTCGAAGGTCAGGTGGCCTCGTTTTCGGGCTCTCATGGCCCATGCTTTCGCTGCCTTTACCCGCAGCCCCCCGTAGCCGCGATTCCAAACTGCGCCGAGGCCGGCGTGCTGGGCGCGATGGTTGGCGTCGTGGGTAGTCTGCAGGCGCTGCAAGCCGTGCAATGCATCTTGCGTGGCTACGCGGTACCTGAAACCAAGCTTTCGTTTTTCGATGGGCGCACTCACCAGCTCTCGAATTTTCGCCTGGCACAGCGCGCGGACTGCGCGGTTTGTTCGCAGCCCAAAGACCAGATTCGACTCACTTCCGGCGTTGAAGCTCAAACGGACGATGTTTTATGGCTAGATGTGCGCAGCCCCGACGAATGGCAAAGCGGGCACATCGCCCAGGCATTGAACTGGCCCGTGCAGGAGCTTGAGCGCGGAAACTTTCCTGAGCTTCAAAAATCACGAGCCATTCGCGTATACTGCGCCACCGGCTTGCGCTCCCAGCGCGCGGCGGCCCGCCTCAAAGCCGCGGGCTTTGAGCGGGTCGACGCGCTTGAGCTGGGACTGCGTCAGTGGACAGGCGCGCTGGTTACAGACACTTCAGCTCGTCCTCGGTGAACACCTTGTAGGGCTTTGCTATGGCAGCCACTTTGGCCCGCAGCTCGGTGATGTTCTTGGTGGTGGCTGCGCGCGCTGCTTCAGACTCCTTATTTGCCAGTGCATCTGCAAAGGTGGGGTCGCAGAGCTGTGCTTTGATTTTCTCGAGCACATAAGCTTTCACCTTCGACGAATCATTTGGACGATCCAGCTTGCCAAAGAAATTCGTCCAGTGGCTTGCGGTCCGATCGGCCGATACCGCGTAGTTCAGCAAACCGCCCACGGTCGCCGTCAGCTCATCACTCATGTCGCTCACCGCCCAGTTTGGCGCAGTAGCCAGGTTGCGATTGAGCAGGAACTGAATCGAACGTGCCAGATTACTCTCGAAGTACGAAAACGGGTCGTCAGTGGCGTCATCTTTGGAGCACTCAGTCAGCGCTGCCCGCCGGGCGAACCAGCGACTCTACCGGAGCATCGCGCCCAGGCGCGTCGCGGCGGTGTCCGGTGAGCGTGCCGGGCGGTACATAAAGCGCGAGCATCTGGTCGGGCTCGGCGGCGCTGGCATACCTCACTGAGCTGGTGCACCGTCGGCCGCGCCCAGGGTTCCACGAAAGTTGTGACGCAGACCCAGGTTGTGGCCCATTTCGTGAGTCAGCATGTCCTGAAAATAGCCGGGCATGTAGCTCGCGAAGGAATAGCCGGTGGGCAGGGCATCGAAGTCGTTGCGATCCATCAGCGGATCTTCCAGCTCGGGCAGCTGCGAAACCACGCGAAAGGCCAGCTTCTTTCCTGCACTGAGTTGAATTTTTCCCGCTCCACTCGATCCTTTCTTGAGCGCAGCCAGCGAGGCCTGCACCTCGCGTTTGGTTTGTGCCAGCAGCTGATCGGCGGAATCAGCCTGGCCTATGGCTATCAGGGCCTGAGCCGTGTCGCTGGCGGCGAACCACTTTTGATACAGCTCGATGATGTGTGGCCCTTGAATCAGAATGTTGGCCGCAAACGTTTGTCCGGTGAGCTGGTCGGCAACCGATGGCCCCAGCCCGCCGTAAGGCGCCTTGTTCACCAGGTCCCACGCCACGATGTTGTAGCGAACGTCGCCCGGTACCAAGAGCTTGCTGCGAGCGTCACCGGAATCGATAAATTCGTAGCTGAGCAGCTTATCACCCACGAGCTTTTGCAGCTCAGTGTTCCAGCCGTCGAAGGCCGCCGCAAAGGCCGCCTGGAATTCCGCGGGAACGTCTTTGATGTAGTATTTGATGGGTCCGGCATCGGCTGAGAATCTGGTGATCTTCGTTTCTGAACCACGTTCGGTTTTGAAGAAACCCACGGCGTCAATGGGCGTGCGAGCCACAAAGCCAGGGTCGGTTACCGCATTCAACTTCAGATACCACCGCGTGGTAAACACCGTCTCAGGTGCCGAAGCGTCGTCAGCCGATGCAGCCACCGGAATCATGTGCGAGTCGACGTCAAACACCAGCGTGGACTGCGAGTAATCCACGGCGGCAGTCTGAGCTTTCCTGGTTTTGAGTTTGGTGGCCTCGCCCTTTGGGTCGAGCATTCCGATCAGGTCAAAATCGCTGCCCACCGCCGACAGGTCCAGCATGACCAGCTGTTTAGAGTCATCCACCGACAGCACCGGAAAGGTGGCCAGAAGCTCGGTTTCCTTGTCGGGCGTGCAACCCGAAACACAGCCATAGAGGCCCAGCAGCACGGTTCCGTCCTTGGTTTTTGCAAGCTTGGGAATCACGGGTACCGGCGGCAGATCGGTCAGCTTCAGCATGCCCAGGTCCTGGTTGTTTCGGTCCGAGACCTTCGTGATGACTCCCCCAAAGATGTTCTGCTTGCCCAGAAGCGACATGGGCAGTCCCAAAATCAGAGCTCCCGGGTCTGAGCCTGCGTTATCGGTCACGAGATTTTTGGGTGTAACCGTGAACTGAATCTTGCTGTCACCAATGGTGTGCGAGGTGGTTGTGCCCGCGGTCACCAGATTGGCGTCAGTTATGGCGTTGGTCTCAGGCGCCTTGCGGGTGCATCCCGAAAAGGCCACTGCCGTCGCAATCGCAGCAATGGCGATTACCCGGTCCGAACTCTTCTTTTTTTTCATCTCTTTTCCCCTATGGACAACCCCCGTCGTCCGCCGAAACCCCATCGCATATTTCGCGCCAAATTTTTTTCGCGTCAAAATGAGCCTATTTCAGCTATTTCGAGGAGTTGACGAAAACTCCGACTCATTTGCTTCGGAATTTCGGCGGGACTGGTGCCGGTTTGGTAAGTAAAAAGTTCCCGATTATCGAATCCAGGCCATGTTGTTTTTCTGCAGCGTGGCTCGGGCCTCTTTGCATTCGCTCTGCGAAAGCTTGGTGTTCTGGGGGCCGACGAAGTGATTCATGAGCTGGTCTGACCCCGTCACGTGCTGCAAGCCGCCTATCAGATGCCCCGTTTCATGCGAAACCAGCAGCGTGTTTTTGGCTACGGGCTGCTCAAGCACGGTGCCCGAAGGCTTCATTGGGGGCACGGTGGACCAGCCGTTGCTGCCATCGTTGCCAAGGTTGCCATTCTGGCGGTCCCATTTTCCGCTGGCCACGTAGAGGGCGTGCTTGCCGTCATCGTAGGCAGATCTCATGGCATCCAGGTCAGACTGGTTGGGTGGGTTGTACAAAAGGCCACGCTCGCTGGCAATCGGAGCCTGGTAATCGTCGAGCACGATGTTGATATTGCATTGAGCCCAGACCGCGGAAATATTGGCCATCAGCGTTTTTGCCTCCTCTTCGGTAGGCGCATTGGTGTCTGAGGCGTCTTCTTTTATCGACACATACCGTGCGGCTACGGTAATGACGTCGGTGCCGTTTTGGTAATCCTTGGCCGTATTGACGTGCTCCTTGAGCGCCGCTGGCACGCCATTGGGCGTACCTGGCTTCAGCATATCGGCATTCGAATTGGCGGGATGCGTGGGATCCGAGACTGCTTTGCCGCAGCCCGAGGCCAGAAAAGCCGTCACTGCAATAGCCGCCACGCTACAAACCACGCTCGAACTGAGAGTCGACCTTACCTTGGTCTTCATATTGATCCTCCTTGAATCAAAGTTGAAATTGAACGAACCAGGCAAGCGTAGTGAGATTTGGGAATTGCGCAAACATTATTTATGAAGATCAGATTTTATTTTATGACCGCCGTGCAGCTACTGCAGCGGGTCTTGGGTCACTAAAAAATAAGGCACGAGTCACCGAACTCGTGCATCAGGTAGCCCAATTCGGCTGCGATTCGCACGCTCTCGTCCAAAACCGAGGCTGGAGCGAAAGTCTGCAGCAGCAGATAATGCGATTCGGCGCTCTCATGCATTCCCGAAAGTAATGCGTCGGCAATGGGCGGCCTTGGCGCTGCTGACGTGGGTGTCGTCGGTGACCTTCCAATGACCAGATCGGTTTCACCTTCACCAGCCACGAGCTTTCCACTGTTGTTTGCCGCAGATCCTTCGAGCGCGCGCACTACTGACGTGCCCACGGCGATGATTCTGCCGCCGTTTTGGCGCGCTCGGGCAATGGCGTCAATCGTGCGCTGCGGAATATCATAGCGCTCGCGCAGAGGCAGCAGCTGGTCCAACGCGGCTTGTCCTGTCGACGACAATCCCGCTGCGTGAGTCAGCGAGGCAATCTCGATTCCCTTTCGCTTTAAATCGAGCAGCAGGCCCGCACTCAAAGGGCGGCCTGCCGATGGCATTTCGGCAGCCCAGGGCCTGGTGCTGTACGACGTTTGCGTAGACCAGTTCTTGAGCTCACGCTTGAGGTACGAGTACTGAATCATGTGCCCGTGTTTGTAGAACGCGCTCCACAGCTCTGCGCCCTTGACGTTAAAGCGTATCGAGACCAGGCGTGCCGATTCGGGGGCGACGGCTTCGATGACTCCATAAAAATCGGAATCCATGGTGAGCCTTTCGCCAACCTGCACACGCCGCGGCGGAGTGCGCTTTTCGGTTGGCGTATGCCAGTCGCCCGGGCCAAACAGCACGGCCCGCCAGCTTCCATCGTCTTCGTGTCCCAGCAGGCGCATTTCCACATCGCCCGCGCGCAAAGACGCGGGCAGGGTTGCGGCATCGTTTACGATCAGCAAATCATGAGGCCGCAGCAGCTGGCTCAGGTCTTTGATTCGCTGGTCATAGAAAGCACCCTTTTTGGCGTCAATCACCAGTAAGCGTTCTTCAAGCCGATTGTCTCGCGGCCAGCTGGCGGACTGCATAACTACCTCCTTCAACGATCTTTAAAATTCGGCGGGCAACGTCTTGTGGGTTTGCCAAGGTGCGTGGGTCTGCGTCGGGAATGGCGTCGGCGTGCATTTTTGTGTTCATCTCGCCGGGGTCGACGCTGATCATGTGCAGCCCGCTGCCTTCGAGCTCAGCGGCCCACACGCGGGTCAGGTGATCGAGGGCAGCTTTTGAAGCCGAATAGATTCCCCAGTTGGGGTAAGCCTCAACGGCTGCGTCAGACGAGATGTTGACGACCAGCCCCTCGCCCCTTACCAGCATGGAACCTAATACCGCTTTGGCAAGCCTGAACGGGCCTACCGTGTTCACCGCCAGCGCGTGCTCGAAGCTTTCGCAGTCAGTGTCGATTAGCGGTTGCAGCGGCACCGCGCCCAGGGTGCTGGCATTGTTGATCAGGATATCGATGGGCCCGGCAAGCTCTGAGGCCTGGCCCAGCATGGGATAAATGGCCTGCTTGTCGCCCACATCGCCTTTGATGGCAAAGGCCACGCCACCCTGGCTTTCGATTTCAGCCACGACCTTGCGCAGTGGTTCGATGTCACGAGCGACGAGCGCCACGCGCGCGCCGGCCCTGGCAAATTCAAGGGCCAAGGCCCGTCCCAGGCCGCGGCTGCCACCAGTTATCAGTACTGATTTGTTTTTCACGTTCATAAGTCACCTCTTTCTTGAATCCAGTATAAGCGGCCTATGTTCGTATATCGTCAGTATTGACAATATATTGTCATATTGCTAATCCTCCATCATGGAAGATCAGGTGGCAGCGCACATTGCCAGTAATCTCAGGCAGCTGCGCGAAATGCGTGGGTTGACTCAAGCTCAGCTGTCGAAATTGTCGGGAGTGCCCCGGCCCACCTGGGCTAATCTGGAATCGGGTTCGGGTAACCCCACGGTATCGGTGCTGATCAAAGTGGCCGCCGCGCTGCAAGTAACGATTGAAGAGCTCATTAGCCCCCCGCGGGCTTCGTGCAGGCTTTATAGGGCTTCAGAGATTGCGGTGAAAAAACGCGGCGAGGTATTGATTCGCAAACTGCTGCCTGAGAGCATCAAGCACATGGAGCTTGATCGCATGGAGCTGCCGGCTGGGGCGCGCATGGGTGGAATTCCACATCGCTCGGGTACGCGGGAGTATTTAACTTGTGAGTCGGGCGAGATTGGGCTTTCGGTTTCGGGTGAGCAGTGGCGGCTTAGTGCTGGTGACGTGATCGTGTTTCGGGGTGATCAGAAGCATTCGTACTTGAATCCGGGGGCTCGGGTGGCGGTGGCTTATAGTGTGGTTATGTTGGCGCCTTATTGAGAGAGGTTTGGGTCTCCGCATCATTTTTTCTCTTTTTCACATTTTTTTCTGACTTCGGGTACGTATGTATGTGCCTTACTGAGAGGCCGCAATGATAATGACTTGGAAGGTGGGCATTGCCGAGCAAAAGTCCTGCTGTATAGATCGCGATTATTTTCCACTCATTATCGGAAACATCCTATCGGTCCTATCCATCTCCGTAACAAACATTTCCTTGTACTTGGGCGTAGGTGCAATTTTCAGCCCATTAGCATAATATTTCATTGCTGCGAAGTAATCGTTTTTCTTGCGCGCAAGCCAGCCCAATGTCATATAGGCTGATGGAAGCTTTGGATCAAGTTCGATGGCTTTTTTTGCAGCTGTTTCAGCTTCGGAAAGTTTAAGCTGCCTGCCATAGACAGCGGCTCTGACTGAAAAAATATCACCCAGCTTCGGGTTCAGTGCCTCGGCGGCGTCAAGCTCGCGATGGGCCTCTTCAATGTAGCGAGGACCTAGTTCATCCGCGAGTAACATTGCACTTCGTGCAAACTGGGCATGGGCCGCGGGGTCCTTGCTTTGGGTGCGAAGCAGTGTTGCCAAAAGATAGTGAGCCCTCACCACTTTTGCAAAATCAATTTCGTCATTCATTATCGCTTTCGCTTCAGACAGAGGATCGTTGCTTGCAGCGACTGTTACTTCGGCAATAATTTTTTCAAGACTCGAAACTTCTCGATCGATGTCGGCTTTCAGTATAACGACATTCTGAATTTGCCCTGACGCTCGGGCAGCAGCTGTATTGGAAGGTTTTGAGGTATCGTTTGCATTTATGAGTTTAGCCAGTGCGGCCTCTTTGGCTGCCAGTCGCACCAAATCTTCCGAAGAAGCCGCCGGGCCGGTCTGTTTGGATTCAGTATCTCGAACGGCATTTGCCATTGTGCTGACTGCGGTTGGTGCGCTGTACTTCTCCTCTACCCAATAGAGTTCCCGCGGTAACTGTGGCGCTCCGCTCATCGAGACGGTAACCAAGCCGTTTCCAACAACTGCCCCTGGATAGCTGCCTGGCGCGAGAGTTCCGCAACGAATCAGGAAATTACTGTATGCACGCGCTGGGGCCCCAAACCCATTGGGAGTCACAAAGGACCTCTCAAGCCCAACGTTAGTCACACAGTCGAGTTTTTTTATTTCTGCAATCACTGCTTCAAAAACCTCGGCAGTTTCTGACAAGCTTTTTATTCTCTGTAGATCCTGTAAAAGTTCGTGCCTGTGTTTTTGGTCTACATTGTTGCCGGCCTTCCCTGCTTTTTCCATTTCCTGAAGTTCTGATTCAATCTTCGTCACACCAGCCGCGACGTAGGCTTCATGAAACTTGTCTTTGATGATCTTGTTTGCAGCCTCAGCCAAAGCATCTTTTCTTTTTTTATCGACATAGGAGTTGGGGTCCATAGCCCAGATATCCCAGATACAATCGCCAGGTGGTTTTTTCCCGGAATAAGTGGGGTTTACGACAATTGAATATGATCCGATTTTCGGGGCGTTAATTAGCGCCATGCAGGCAAAGTCCTCTTCGGACCACTCCTTATCCGGAGCGCCGACCTCAATCCGTTTGTGCTGATTTGTAATGTCACACAGCTTTATCTTTGCGGGAGCCAGATCCCTGCCAGTTGCGGTGCCAATTAGGTAGGCACTCAGCGAAGTCAGGTCAAGTTTTGGGTCCGGATAGACCTTGCAACCAATTGCAACTTCGGTAGGTCTACCTGCCGGAATTACAAGGGGCAACTTGCCTTCAGCCACATGCTGCATTATCTTAAAGCACGATGCTGTGTGTTCGATGTTTTCTTTCCGAGGTAAATCCCAAAGCATATCCTCGATTTTTCCACTCGGCCGATCATGCGTGAAGACTACACAGCCATCGGTCGTGCCAATCTTTACGCGTATTTTAAAATCCATTCTTGGGCGGCCGAACATCTCAAAAAACATGGAGTTCTCATAAGGAATGGAAAATTGGATTTTAAGTGTTCCAGTCTCGAGGTTTAGTTGAAATGCCGCATCGGGATCAGAATTGGACAGCTCAAATCCCGCTCGGCTCATCGCATTGAATAACACTGTTTTCGAAAGAATAGGTTTGTCGCTCCCAGGACCGACAATCACCACGGACATTGAAACTGCATTGGGGTCAGGAGTGGACTGTAGCTTACCCGCAAATTCAAATTGTAAGGCTTTTCTTTCGATTAGCGTCGATCGTGCTGAATCGAGCTCAAACGTCGGAGTATATAAATCGCTGGCATTTGCCTGACTGAACAGTATGACAATCAGGAAGGGAATCTGGGACATGGAAGATCGCACTCTAATCAGATCGGTTGGAAACTCAAAAGATTTGACGGATTACCGCCATAGGCAGGAATTTCCCGGGCATGTTCCATCCTGCTTATAGTGTGGTTATGTTGGCGCCGGCTTGACCCGTATTCCTACCGGGAATTGGTTCCTAAAATACAGTAAGATGCTGTATTCTGATGGTGGCCAAACACGCGATTTTGAAAATCGATGCTAGAAGACCCAAAGCCGGACCGTGAAATAATGCGGCCACAAGTCTTGTGGCGAGAGACGACGGACCTCGGGGCCATCGCGCGAACGCGCGTATACCAACGAGCTCTCCAGAGGCGAAGGCCAGAAGCACTGGAGCGGAACGCCGGCGATGACGGGTTAGACGCCGTTACCATAAGAAGCATGCGAAAGTTTTTATACCCCGCTTGCGATATCGCCTGGGGTTTTAGCCTCTGCTTCATTTGCCTTATTTTTCCATTTTCTTGTGCCTTCGGGTACGGATGAATATACATCCGTGCGATCTCCGCGTGGGTTGTACTCGTAACGTGTGACGTGATTGTCGGCGTCGGTCTTCCTGATGAGCCGCTGCCGATTATCGTATTCCATCGCCGTGACTTTATTGCCAGGCTCGGTGACCTTCGTGGGAAGATCACGCACGTGGCAGCCGACCGAGACAATGCTGTAGTCGTGGAAAGTCGCGCGGCCAGTCGGATCGGTCTTGGCGATGAGCCGGTCGCGGTCGTCGTATTGGTACTGAGTGACTTGCGGAGTGCCGCCACCCTGAGGCGTGACGGTCTTCGATTTCATTTTCCCCATCACGTCATAAACGAACGTGGCCGACGGTCCGTTGTTATCGGTGATCGAAGTCACGCGGTCGAAGTCATCGTATCCGTAGGTGAGAATCTTGCCGCTCTGGAAAGTCCGCGAAACCACGCGTCCTCTGGAGTCGTTAACCAGTGTCTGCGGGTTATGTAAATCGAACTTGCTTATAATTAAGCCGTTCGCATCGGTTTGGTTCGAGTAAGTAGTGATCCCGTTGTTTACTTGTAAAACGGGGCACGGAACCAGTCGAAGTTGCGCCCGCCGTTTTTCACGGATGGGATTGCATACTTGGCTATCATCTCTGAGTGCCAGCGCCGCCATTTTCGATTTTTACCCCTGATGCGTTATTTTACCTCGTAAACGCATATTTGAGTGAGCTTTATTAGGCTTTTTTTCGTCGGGGTTTGGGCTGCTTAACTTCCGGCATCTCGGCTGCTGTCGGGTGCTTTGCCGTATGGACCTCTTTGAGCTTCTTTAGGGCCACGTGGGTGTAGATCTTGGTCGACTCGATGTTTTGGTGTCCGAGCATCGCCTGGATGAAGCGCAGGTCTGTGTCGTTATCAAGCAGATGGGTTGCAAAGCTGTGCCGGAACGCATGGCACGCGCCGCCTTTGGTGATGTTGGCGGCCAGGATCAGCGTTCGCGCGATCTTCGAGAGCTGATCCAGAGAGATTTGCTTTCCGTGGTGAGTGATGAACAAAAAATCTGGATCAGTGCGGCCAGCAGCCAGGTGGGGCCGCGATTCTTCCTTGTAGCGCTTCACCCACTCAACGGCCCGCGCGCCTATGGGCACAATTCGCTCTCTTCTGCCTTTGCCCATCACGCGAACAAGGCCCCGCTCGCAGTCGATGTCGCGCACCTTGAGGCCTCGAAGCTCTTTTCGTCTGACGCCCGACGAGTAGAGAACCTCGATAATCGTTCGGTCTCGAAGTCCCAGCGGCTCCTCGACGTCAATCTGAGAGAGGAGCTTTTCGATCTCACTGATGCTGAACACGCTCTTTGGAAGTTTAAACGACGGCCTAGGCAGATCGAGAACGCTGGCTGGGTTATTGGTCGAGAAGCGCTTTCTGATCAGCCATTCAAAAAACACGCGGATATTTAAGAGCATCCCGCGCTGTGAGGTGATCGAGAGAGGCTTTCCCAGCTTCGTTCGGTAGTTGAAGATGTGTTTCTGATAGCCCTCGATGATTCCCGGCGTGACTTCGTCCAAGCGTTCAACTGAGCGCAGTTCGCACCATTCAAAAAACTTTTCTAGGTACCACTGCTTTCCCGTGATCGTCACGTCGGAGTAGTGCGTGACCTCAAGCCACTTGTAATAGCGATCAGCAAACGCCCGCAGCCTGGCATCATCAGCGGCGGCCAGCACTTCTTTCTCGTGAGCTGGCTCAACGAGTTTTAGTGCGCGCACCTTGCGAAGGCGCGCCGCCTGCTGGGGCTTCATCCCGCATCACCGTCGCCGCTGCCCTCGCGAACACCGCGCCTTATCTCTACTACGACCGATGGGTATGATTTGATTTCACCGTATTTGGGCCGAGTAGCTTCATTTTCTTCTGCACTGCCGTTTTTGGCTGCATCACCGCCAGCAGCCTGCATTTCTGCTTCGCTACACCCCGGCAAAAGCGGGGCGATTTGAGGGCCACAAGGGGGCTCGAAGTCGTCATTTAGGGGCTCTAACTTAAAATCATACGCATAGGGTTGCGCCACGGCATAGCCCTTGCTTGTGAGGTATTTCGGGTCCAGAAGCTTTGAGTCGATCAGTCCCATCAGCACAGGCTTGAGCTGACCACAAGAAGAAGGCCGCTGCCGACGAGGCCCGTCAGACCACCGTTGCCACATAACACCCCGACGTCCGGCACGTTGATGCAACCAGATCGCGAGTATTCCGCGAAGCCGATGCACCAGAAGATCAGCCCCAGCAGTGCCATGCCAACCAGGATTATCCGGTTATTTTTGGCCCGCCTTGCCGCATCGTCCTGGGCACTCGGGCTCGGATCGTCCCGCCGCCGCAGGACCCTTCCGTGCTTGAACCAGATCACGAGAATGTTGACGAGGACCAGGCCGACGATCATCACCAAGAACTGCGGCCACTTTTCGACTACGCGCTGGAATACAGTTTCAAAGTGCGACATGGCTTAGTCGAGGTGCTCAAGTTCGTCGTTGAAGTTCGTGTCGTAGACGACCGAGTGCATCGTGACCTCGAACCACGCATCAAACATTTTTCGTGAGCGGCCCTTCGGCCACCAGGGCTCGTGCGTGCTCCACCCCTCAAGGATCTCTTCAAAGAGCGGCTTCCACGCCGCATCAAGATATTCGGCAAGCTCTTCGTCGGACTCGAACTCCGGCGTAAGATACGCCGCATTGTCCGTGTTCAGCTCTTCGAGCGTGATCGGTGAGCGCTTTTCCGTTTCGCTTCGGTCCGGCAGGCCGTGCAGCCATTTGACCATCGGCTCCCTGGCCCGGATGATGATGAGTGATCGGTTTACGCTTGGCAGTGTGGACATGGTGCTCGAAGACTACCGCGCGCCGCCTCGGGACGCAAACCGCCTGGCGTTGCTCCGGCACGAGCTCGAACCCGGCCCGCCATGTGGCGGCGGGGGCGAGCGGACCCCTCGCAGACCGGCATCCATTCGCATTTATCGCCTCATGGCTGCGTTCGGTGCCCGTCGTTGGTCTTATCCCAAGGGGGATTGGGGGCGGAGCAACCAAAAGGGTTTGGGACCGTGGTGGTACCACGGTCCGTGCTCATATGGATGACTGGCCGTCGAGGTCAAAGTGATCTTCCAAAAAAAATCGGAACCAAAGTTTGTATGAGCCTCGTTGGTTTTCAACCTCATATCCGCGTGCTGGTTAACGCATTAAGTTGAATCCGAACCGGGCCTATCCACCATCTTGCCTCAGGTGCTTGAGTTCTCCTATGCAAGGACCGTGGGCTACCCGTTTCCACTTACCCTGGATTTTGGTGTCCGCTCTTTTGGTCTTTGTCCTCTACCTTTGGATCATGCTGCCGTTCCCGCAGCCGCCGGCGGGATCGCCTGGGCCGCGCGGAGCGCTTCCCAGATAAATCCCAACATCTCTCTGGCGCAGGCGACGACGACTTTGTTACGCGGCTTCTCACGCGCCAGAAGATAGTGGCTGCGCTTATAAAGCCTGTTCATGCAGCGGTCGGCTATCTCGACGAACCGTGGGTCAGCGTTCTCCCGCCTGACCTGCATGCGCTGTCCCACTCGTGGCGCCAAGAAGGCGTGGTGCGCGGATTCCACGAGCGTGGTCCTCGCGTACTTGTTGCCCATCTTGGTGATGTGGTAGCGCCGCTGCGTTGCTCCCGAGCTGTACTCCGCGAGGTCGAAGCCAAGATAAGACGCGAGCGCTTTAGGATGGGCAAAGCGCTTGATGTCGCCGAGCTCGCTCACCAGTGTCATAGCTGAATTCACGTCCAAGCCCCGGAACGTGCAGAGCGCCTGGTTGGATTTTACATAGCGCTCGTGCTTTGACCAGCCCGTTATCTCGCGGTCGAATGCCTCGATCTGCCCCTCAAGGGTTCGCATTTGATTCAGGAGCATCAAGAGATTCGTCTTGAGCGCCCCGCGACTGGAGTGGTGCATTCTGCTCTGAAGCCACATGCAGTGGTCTTTTGTCCAGTAGTTGGCCGTGGGCTTCTCGACTTCCTGGCGGTACTCCATTCCGGCTCGGCGACACGTCGAGACGATGCGCTGCTTGATCGCCTTGAGCTGACCCTGCACGAAGTGCCGCGAACGAATCAAATCCCGCACGTCCTCGTCTTGCGCGTCGGGCACGTGGACGATGGTGAGAAGGCCGCCCATGTAAAACCTGGCAAGTTTCACGGCATCGAGCCTGTCAGTCTTGACCATGGCACCGGGAGTCATGGGCGTAAGCGACGGTGCGATGACCTCGCAGGTAAAGCCTTTTTCCTTGAGGGCCCGGGAGATCGAGAAACCGATGTACGAAGCCTCATAGCAAATGCGAAGCTCGGTGGTTTCCGCAAACCCCTGGAGGCGCTTCACCAAGGCGGCGAGCTGGGGCCGGCACTTGAACTCGTCGATCTCGCCCGTCTGGGCGTTGACAAGAGCTGCGTGGAACGCATTGTCGTCGACTTCAAGACCGACGAAGGTTATGTTTTTTTCCATGGATGGCTGTGCCTTTCTGTTTGCAATTCAATGACCGTTGTTTGCACTTGAGTTAACCAGCACTCGTTAAGAGAAGCCAGTCATCCATCACTTCTTGCCAACCCAAAAATCCCCAACTTCTAAATCACATTATCAGCCTCAAAAACATCACAAATCCTAATCCCAAAATACACCAACCCTTGAAAATAAATTATCCTACTCTCGCTTTCCTACGGACGCCGCATCAGCTTTTTTATTTATGAATTTTCGGGACCGCCGCGCGAATCCTTCGCTTGATAAATTCAGCATCTACGATCCACGGATGGGAGCGCGGCCACCGGCAAAACATTAATAGGTTGAGACCGACCGGAGCGGTTGAGAATTTTCAAATTATTTGATGGGCTCTGCCACCGATCAGGCATCAGGCTTGGGGCGTTTTTCGAGCGAGTCCGGGGTCTAAGCTTCTGGCAGATGTCGACGCAACCGAGCTG
>JACQAW010000018.1 GCA_016194725.1 Deltaproteobacteria bacterium | reverse complement strand
TCGGGCTAAATCGAGCCCCGAATACCCCCGCGTGCCAACGATTGCTGTTGCATACTTATGCTCCATTAATGCATAATAATGCAAAGTATGGACGGTTTGCAAGCGAAAATCGTTGCGTTCGAGATAAAATATGCATATATATGCATAGAGCGCCAAGGCGCTTATTTCTAAACGAGGAGAAACCCAACTTATGAAGCCCAGCAAAACAGTAGTGCTAGTTTATTCCGGTGGCCTGGATACGTCGGTCTGTATTCCCTTTGTGAAGGAAGAGTACGGCTACGAGCGAGTCGTGACGGTCACGGTCGACGTCGGCCAGCCCGCCGAAGATATTCGCGAGGCAGCAGAGAAGGCCAAGGCCATGGGCACCGAACATTATACGGTCGATGCCAAGGAAGAGTTCGCCAAGGATTTCTGCTTCAACGCGGTCAAAGCCAATGCGATGTATGAAGGGTACCCTTTGAGCACCTCGATTGCGCGCCCGATCATCGCGGCCAAGGCCGTCGAAGTGGCCAAAAAGCTTGGCGCCACCGCGTTTGCGCACGGCTGCACGGGCAAGGGCAACGATCAGTTCCGCATCGAGTTCGCCATTCGCGCGCTGATGCCCGAAGCCATCATTCACGCGCCCATTCGTGAAAAGAATATGACCCGGTCCTGGGAAATCGAATACGCGCTGTCCAAGGGCGTGCCGATCAAGCAAAGCCTGGCCAAGATTTGGAGCATCGACGAGAACCTCTGGGGCCGCTCGATCGAAGGCGGAAGACTCGAAGAGCCGGATTTCGCGCCGCCTGAAGAAATCTTTCAGTGGACCAAGAGCCCAACCGCGGCTGTCGACAAGGTCACTGAACTTAAAGTGGCGTTTGAAGGTGGCGCGCCCGTGGCGCTCAACGGCGAAAAGCTGTCGCCGGCCAAGCTCATCGCGGCGGCAAACGTGCTGGCAGGCGAAAATGCCATTGGCCGCATCGATGTCATGGAAGACCGCATGCTGGGCCTCAAAGTGCGCGAGAACTACGAATGCCCGGGCTCGATGCTGCTGCTGACCGCGCATAAAGCGCTGGAAGCACTGGTGCTGACGCGCGACGAGCTGCGCTTCAAGACCCAGATCGACGCCGAGTGGAGTAAGCTCGCGTATGAAGGACTGTGGTGGGACCCCTTTAAAGAAGGACTTGAAGCTTTCATCGGCTCAACCCAGAAGCGGGTGAGTGGCACGGTGACGATGCGGCTCTACAAGGGCAGCATGACCACGATTGGTCGTTCGAGCCCGTGGGCACTCTATAATGAAGACCTGGCGTCATTCGACACCAAGACCTTCGAGCAGAACGAAAGCACCGGCTGGGTGAAGAACTTCGGTCTGCAGAGCCGGATGTACCATTCCTTGGTCGCAAAGATGGGTGCAAAAAAAGGACCTGACGCTTGAGCAAACAATGGGGCGGTCGCTTTGAAAAGCCCACTCATGCCGAGGTCGAGGTGTTTACCGCTTCGATTGGAGTGGATGGCAGGCTTTGGGATGCGGATATACGTGGCAGTGTCGCGCATGCGCGCATGCTGGGCGCGGTGGCCGTAATAACGCCTGACGAGGCGTCCAAGATCATCAAGGGGCTGGAAGCCGTTCATGCCGATATTCAGGCGGGAACGGTGAAGTTCAAGCCAGAGGCTGAAGACATCCATTCCGAAGTCGAGCGACTGCTTGCGGAAAAACTGGGGCCACTGGCCGGCAAGCTGCACACGGCCCGCTCGCGCAATGACCAGGTGGTCACCGCCACGCGCCTGTACCTTCGCGCACAGTCTGATGCCTTGCATGCCGATTTGAAGTCGCTGCAGACCTGGCTTGTCGATGCTTCGTCTGGTTTTCGCGAAACCATCATGCCGGGATTGACCCACACGCAGCATGCGCAGCCCGTCAGTCTGGGGCATCATCTAATGGCGTACTTCTGGATGTTTCAGCGTGACATTGAAAGGCTTGCTTCAGGTCGCGTCCGTATCAATATGCTGCCCTTGGGGTCGGCGGCGCTTGCGGGGACTTCATTCGCGCTCGATCGAAAAATGGTGGCCACTGAGCTTGGCTTCGCTGGCGTTACGGCCAATAGCCTGGATGCAGTATCGGACCGCGACTTCGTGGTCGAGTTTTTGTCTACGGCGGTTCAGGTCGTGACCCATCTGTCGCGCCTGAGTGAAGAGCTGATTGTGTGGAGCACGCCCGAGTTCGGTTTCTTGCAGTTAGACGACAGCGTGACGACCGGCTCGAGCATCATGCCGCAAAAGAAAAACCCCGACGTGGCCGAGCTGATTCGCGGCAAGGTGGGGCGGGTGACCGGCGCGTTGGTGGGTGCCCTGACCATGCTCAAGGCCCTGCCGCTTTCGTACAATCGTGATCTGCAGGAAGATAAGACTTTTCTGTTCGAAGGACTGGATACGACGCGCGCCTGCACGCGGCTTATGACGCTGATGCTGGAAAACGCCCGTTTCAATGCCGAGCGCATGAAGGCCGCAGTCAAAGGTGACTTTTCAAATGCCACCGACCTGGCTGACTATCTCGTAACCAAAGGGATGCCTTTTCGCCAAGCGCATGAAGTCGTGGGTGGTGTTGTGCGCTTTGCTATCGAGCGGGACGTGGGGCTGGAAGACCTGACTCTGGCCCAGCTGCAGGAAAACAGCTCGATGTTTGGGGCCGATACCCTGGCTTTGTTGCAGCCCACTGCTGTGATGCACGCGCGCACCTCTGAGGGAGGCACCTCGCCGGAACGAGTGAAAGAACAGATCGCCTTGGCTCGTCAGTTGCTCGCAGCCAAAGGCGACTAGCGTCGTCCGCGCTTGATGGCGTAACTTTGGGCCGCAAGGTTCAGGCCTACGGTATCGATGCGCGCAAGTGCGTCGCACTCCTCGCGTGAGAGTTCGGCCCGCAGGGCTTCGCTGCGAGGGTCGGCCAGAAACTGCTCGCGTGCCTGGCGATCGGTGTAAAGCCTGGCTAGAAACGCTTCAAACTCCGGTGAGGTGCGCATGCGGCATCCTTTCTTGTGCGGTACGGCGTCCGGCAGCCAGCGCAGTCCTGGCGCGGTCAAGTTCGCGCAGCAGCGAAGCCATTTTTGGAAAATGACCGTCACGTTCGATCACCACGGTAAGAGGGAGTGTTGCAATCGTTCCCACGAAACGCAAAAGCTCAAAAACTTCATCGGGCACATCGTTCAGGTGGTCGTCGAGCAAACGGCCTGGCTTGATCCAACGGCCGCCGGCCAGGTGAATGCCGGCTATGCTTTCGGGAGAAATGCTTTTAATGAAGGAGCGGGCATCGAATCCAAAATTCACCGAGTTTGCATATAAGTTATGCAAGTCAAGCAGCAGCTCGCAACCGCTGGATTGCAAAATGTGACTCGTCCACTCCGCCTCACTCCGGTCGCTTCCCGGCGGCTCAATGAGCGTTGCGATATTTTCAAGCTCGGGCAGGCTGCCCACCACCTGTCTGACTACGGCCAGGTTGCGCAGAGTGCCCTCGATGGTCGCGCTATTGCGAGGTGGCGCCGCGAGGTGGCCAATCTCGATTCCGCCGGCGCGTACAAAGGCCAGATGTTCGCTCCAGCTTACGGGCTCCAGGTGACCCACAAGGCGCGCCACGCTTTCAAGTCGGCGCGCGCACACGGGTAAGGTTGAGGCCAGGCCCAGGCTTACGCCATGAAGGGTTAGGGGGACTTGCCGCCCCAGGGTGCGAAGCGCGCGCAGCTCACTTGTACTGGCGTCGAAATAATTCTCGGCCATCACCTCGAGCGCGCCCACACGCGGCAGATTCGCAAGCAATCCCAGTGCAAGCTCAGGGCGCCACACCAATCCAAAACGATCAGCTGCCACAGCCACCACACCCCCCGCCGCAGCCGCCGCCACAACCCCCGCCGCAGCCCCCGCTGCAGCTGTATCCTGAGCTCGAGGCGCGGACGACCTCCCGATGTCCGCGTTGGATGGTTTTGACGACGGGGGCAAACAGCCCGGGTATGACCGCTGTTCCGAAAACAGCGGCTGCCATGGTGATTTCGGCGATTTCATTTGAGGGCCGCATGGCGTGGGCCCGTGCTTTGAGCGAGGCCAGGAGCGTCTGCATGTCTGCCAGAAGTGCTTCGCCGCCGACAGTGAGGCGACAGATGACTGCGCGGTTCAGGGCATAGACTGCGCCTACGCAAAGCAGGCACAGGAGCTCTATGTTGCGATGGCCGTGGCTGAGCGCGAACTCCAGCTTGATTCCTGCAACCGTCAGTAGGGCCATCACCATGGTGAAGAAGATGGTTTGCTGCCTCCGCCGGGTACTGGAGTCCGCGAGCAGCCCAAGTCGCATCAGCTCGGTCTCGTAACGCGCGCCCAGCTTGCCAAGGTCAGTATCGAACGTCAGTTGCGCCATCGTAATGGGCTTCGAAGTCCTGGCGATGAAAGTTTTTTCAATGGGTTCGGCCACCGAGTTTTCAGCCTGGTCAACCGAGGTGACCTGGCTGTTGTCGGCGCACACGTTGACCAGGCGCCGTCCGGCCAGTGAGATCAAAACGATTGCCAAAAGCTCGGGCAGGTCGCCGCGCAGATAAGCGAGCATGTAGGCATCATCCAAACGCAAACGGGACTGCGCAGGCGGGTTGCTTTCGGCAGCCTGCCGAAGGCGATAGGCCAGAGCAATCGCTGCCGCCGAGAGCAGCGCAAAAAAAATCAGGAAGGCCGGGCCCGGCAATAAGAACGGATTAAAGCTTCGTGGCACGTTCGCGCATCCGGTTGGCGAGCTCGATCATCAGAAGAAGCGTCGCGCTTGCCGTGCCAGCTGGCAGCAGTCGGGTTTCGCGCGCCTGCGACAGGGCGGGCAGGGGGCGGCCCGCGATTTTTTCCAGCGCTTCTTTGGGGGCTAGTGGGGGTGGTAGAGGCGAGTGGCCTTCGAGCTCGAGCAAAGTGGCGGCTGCCACGCGCAGCGGGCCCGCCATTTCGGCCACAGTCAGGGCCATACGGTCCTCGTGGCGGCCTCGCGCCACGAAAATTTCACGCAGACGCAGGGTCAGGTTGAGCAGCACCTGTTTTAAGCGAAACAGCTCTTCCTTGCGCGAAACGGTAAGATTCTCGAATACGTCGCGCCCATGCAAGACGTGCCGCCGCCGGCCGATGTCGGCGAATTTCATCGCGAAGGCTTCGAGCGCGGCTGGAATTTCGGCTTCGAGCAGGAACATCGCGTTCAGGTGAATCGCGGCCTGCGCCGCACCAAAGGCCGTCATCAGCTTGCGCGCCCCGGATTCCTCGAAACTCCGCAGCACGACGATGAGATTTAC
>JACQAW010000221.1 GCA_016194725.1 Deltaproteobacteria bacterium | reverse complement strand
GTGCGATTAAGCTTCAGCATAAGAGTTTTCCCTAAAAAAGTTCCTTGTTATTGCCAAGTTCTCAGTAATTACGACAGGGCTACTCGTACATCAAGAAAGAAATACCCGGTTAGCCACCGAGCAGCTTGGCGGTCGTTCGGCAAGATTAGGTCTACCCGACCCCTATATACGATTCATGATATCGTAAATAAGGGCAAGATGCAAAGGTTGGATTTCTTGGGAAATATTGCCGTCCAGCATCATTTTAGGCAGCGGTTTGCAATCATTTTCGCGACTCGAGCGGCGTGTTTCAGTCATGAAATCAATGCTTTGACTTCCGGCGCAACCGGTGATTAGTATCGAACACTTATCAAGATTTCAGTTTAGTAGTGAGGAGGTGATTTTATATGCCAGGAGTTCGCATCAATGAAGGTGAATCTTTTGAGAACGCGTTGAAGCGTTTTAAAAAGCAGTGCGAAAAGGCCGGCGTTCTTTCGGAAGTTCGTAAGCGTGAGTCTTACGAAAAGCCAAGCGTGAAGAAAAAGAAGAAGGCCCTCGCAGCTCGCAAGAGAGCATTGAAGAAAGTTCGCAAGGGCGGACGGGAGTAACTTATGCCGAGCATCAAGGAACGCATCAGTGGAGACATGAAAGCTGCGATGAAGTCTGGCGACAAAGCCAGCCTCGGCGCAATTCGCATGCTCCATGCTGCGATTCGCAAGAAAGAAATCGATGACCGTATTGACCTCGATGACGCTGGCGCGATTAAAATAATCACGTCTCTCGTGAAACAGCGTCAGGACTCAATCGAGCAGTTTACCGCCGGAAACCGCATGGATCTGGTGGAAAAGGAAACAGCCGAAATGAAACTGCTGCAGGCCTACCTGCCTGCGCAGATGTCTCAGGACGAGCTGGTGAAGATCATCGACGCCTCGATTCAGGAAGCTGACGCCAAGACACAAAAAGACATGGGAAAACTGATGAAGGTTCTCATGCCCAAAGTGTCGGGCAAGGCCGATGGAAAACTTGTGAATCAACTTGTGCGCGAAAGGCTTCCCGCAGCTTGAATGTTACCAAAAGGAAGGGGTGCGGAAGGATTCTTCTGCACCCTTTTTTCGCGCGCGACACCGTAAAAGTCGCTCGTGATCTGATAGGAAGGGAAATCTGTCGGGAGGTAAAAACGCGTGCAGGCCCAGTGTTGCTGCGCGCGAGAATTGTCGAGACTGAAGCTTATCTGGAAAAGGACGACGCGGCGGCACATTGCAGCCGGGGTCCGACTCCAAGGGCGAAGGTGATGTTTGGCAAGGCCGGAGTGATTTACGTTTATTACATTTACGGAAACTACTTCATGCTCAATTTCGTGACGGAAAAGACGGGTTTGGCTGGCGCAGTACTGATTCGGGCGGTTGAACCGCTTGAAGGAATTCCGGCGATGGAACGAAACCGGAAAATGAAGGTTGGAAAAAATCTGACGAATGGGCCGGCCAAGCTGGTGCTGGCGTTGGGAATAGACGGATCGCTGAACGGCCGCACGTTGGGCCTGCCACATCTGGCGGTTTACGAAGGCAAGCCGGTGAAACAAAAAGATTTGGTGACAACGACTCGTATCGGAATCAGCGTCGCCCAGGAATTACCACTTAGGTTTTATGAAAAAGGGAATCCCTACGTAAGTAAGAAATGATGGATTTTGTAAAGCAGCTCAAAGAGCAGATCAATATCGCAGACGTTGTGGGCGAGTACGTCCGTTTGAGGAAAACGGGCTCGAACTACATGGGTTTGTGTCCCTTTCATGCTGAGCGCTCTCCATCATTTTCTGTTACCGAGAAACGAAAGATCTACCACTGCTTCGGCTGTCAAAAGAGCGGTGACGTCATTTCCTTCATCCAGGAAATTCAAGCCGTGTCGTTCCACGAGGCGGTGCGCGTGCTGGCCTCGAAATTCAATATCAAGCTGCCGCCTGAGTTTTCAGGACGGGGCGGCTCAGGGGGCGCCGCGCGCCCCACCGAAGACAAGCTGGAAGTTTATTTCAAGCTCAACCGCTTTGTGGCGCAGTTCTATCACGAAAGGCTTTTGAGCCTCGCCGGCAAAGGCGCGCGCGAATATCTGCAAAAGCGCGGCGTCAGCGAAGCGCAGATCAAAACCGCGTATCTGGGCTATGCCTCGAATGAATGGGCCGACCTTTACGATTTTTTGGCCGAAAAACAGGCGCCGCTGGAAGTGGCGGAAGAGCTTGGACTGATTCGGCGCAAAGGCACGGGAGCCGACAACTCAGGGCGCGCGCATTACGATCTTTTCCGTGACCGCGTCATGTTTCCGGTCACCGATTCGCGTGGGCGAGTCATCGCCTTCGGCGGCCGCGCCCTGGGCGAGAGCGAAGGCCCCAAGTACCTGAACTCCACTGAAAGCCCGGTGTTCAAAAAGGGCAGCCATCTTTTCGGAATCTTTTTTGCGCAGAAGGAAATTCGCGCCGAAGACCGCTGTGTGGTTGTCGAAGGCTTCATGGATTGCCTGGCGCTGCAGCAGGCCGGTATTGGCTATACCGTGGCAACTTTGGGTACCGCGCTGACCGAGCGCCAGGTTGCGGTGCTGAAACGGTTCACGAAGAACATCGTGCTTCTGTTTGACGGCGATTCCGCTGGGCGTGAAGCGCAGGCGCGCGCCATGGAAATTTTCCTGAACGACGACGTCGTGGTTCGGGGCATCACGCTGCCCGAAGAGTTTGACCCGGACGAATTCGTGCGTGAGCGGGGCGCCGAGGCGCTGACCACTTTGGTTAAGAATGCGCCTTACCTGCTCGATCAAAGAATTTTGGAGCTGGCCTCTGAAGCGGGTGCCCATGCCGAGGCCCGGGCACGAGCCGTGGACCAGGCTTTGCCCTGGGTTTCCAAAATCGGCGCGGACACCGCCCGCATGATGCGTATTCAGGAACTGTCGGGGCTTTTCGACATCAAGTCCGAAACCCTCGAGCGCCGAATGGAAGAGCTGCGTGTCGCGAACCGTTCCGCGACGGCCGTAGCCGCCGCAAAGATGGCGCCGCAGCCCAAACAGCCCGTGCGAATTCCGCCCAGGCAGCCGCGTGCTGCCGCGGTTGACACCATGGATGCCAAGCTGCTTGAAAGCCTGGTCATGCACCCGAAGCTCGTCGCGGGCTGCACGCAAAGAGAGGCGATGCTTGGTGGGCTTGAGACCGAAGCCGTGCGCGATTTGGCGCTAAAGCTCTTCGCTTCGCCCGAGGCGCAAGCTGCTCCGGATCTTCTGGATTGGGCCGGCAGCGATGCCTTGCGCGCCATTCTTGGCCGCGCGTTGATGCTTTCAGAGCAGGAGCAGGGCAAGCAGAAATCCCCCGAAGAGCAGGATGCGTTCGTGCAGGGTTTTAAGGATTTGGAAAAGAAATTAGTTCGCCGTGGCTTGGAGCGGCAAAAGGACAGTTTGAGGGCCAGAATGCTTAAGGCAGATGGTTCGGGACAATCAACAGAAGTAACCAGACTCATGCTCGAATACAACGAGCTCGCGAAACGCCTGGATGAGACCAAAGGAGGTCAGTAATATATGACGAAAGCAGCAGCCCCAGCAGTTACCGCTGCCAAGAGCAAAGATCTTAAGAAGATCCTGGAACTTGGAGTACAGCGTGGCTTTCTCACTTACGAAGAGATCAACGATCTTTTATCGCCGGACATTCTTGATCCGCTTCGCATCGACGAGATCATGAATGTGCTGTCCGAAAACGACATCGACGTCGTGGATTCGGCTAAAAAAGGCAAGGATGACGATGACGGCGACGAAGAGGAGGCCGAAGTCGAAGAAGCCGTGGGCGAAGCCGTAGCCGCTGAAGAAGCCGCACGCAGCACCGATCCGGTAAAGCTCTATCTGAAAAAGATGGGTGCCGTTTCGCTGCTTACCCGTGAAGGCGAAGTCGAAATCGCCAAACGCATCGAACAGGGCGAAATTGAAGTGCTGCGCGCGCTGCTGGCCACCCGCGAAGGCGTGACCTCGATGCTCGAGCTCGAAGAGCGCATGGAGAGCGGCAAGCTCAAGGTGAAAGATGTCATTCGAGGCGTTGACGAAGAGGTCAACATGGATGACGAAAAAATGTACTACAACAAAATCATGGCCGCGCTGAGCAAGCTGCGTCACTACGCGACCTTGCAAGAGAAGCTCTGGCCCAAGATCGAGAACAAGAAGCTTTCGGGCAAGCTGCGCGACAAGACCGCGCAGGAGCTTGAAAAGTCGCGCGCCAAGATCGAGGAAGTACTCAAGGATGTCGCGTTCAACCGCAAGTCGGTCAACGCGTTCTCGGGCAAGCTGGTCGTCTGGTACGAGCGCCTGCGCGAATTGAAGGAAGAGGAAAAGAAGATTTTCACCTTTCTGGAAACGAAAGACCAGAAAGAATTCCGCACGTTGGTGAAGAAATTTCTGACGGGTGGCACTGATCGCTCGCAGCTGCTGAAGTCCTTGCAGACTTCCGAGCAAAAAGTGGATCAGCTCATCAAGCAGGAGGAAGAGATTCTTCGCCGCCGCGCGAAGATCGAAACCGAATGCACGATGGCCTACGAAAAGCTCGAAAAGCTATACTACGCCATCATGGCCGGCGAACGCAAAGCCGACCTGGCCAAGAGCGAGCTGGTCGAAGCCAACCTGCGTCTGGTGGTGAGTATCGCCAAGAAGTACACCAACCGCGGCTTGCAGTTCCTGGATCTGATTCAGGAGGGCAACATCGGTCTGATGAAAGCCGTCGACAAGTTCGAGTATCGCCGTGGTTACAAGTTCTCGACGTACGCGACGTGGTGGATTCGCCAGGCGATCACCCGCGCCATCGCCGACCAAGCCCGCACCATTCGTATTCCGGTGCACATGATCGAGACGATCAACAAGCTCATCCGCACCAGCCGTCAGCTGGTGCAGGGCTTGGGCCGTGAACCAACGCCCGAAGAAATCGCGGCGAAGATGGAGCTGCCGGTCGAAAAAGTCCGCAAGGTCTTGAAGATCGCCAAGGAGCCAATCTCGCTCGAAACCCCGATCGGCGAGGAAGAGGATTCTTATCTCGGTGACTTCATCGAAGACAAGAAGATCATCTCGCCAGCCGAAGCCGTCATGAACATCAACCTGTCCGAGCAGACGCGTAAGGTTCTCGCAACCCTCACGCCCCGCGAGGAAAAGGTGCTGCGCATGCGTTTCGGAATCGGCGAAAAATCCGACCACACTTTGGAAGAAGTGGGCCAGGACTTTTTCGTAACCCGCGAACGTATCCGCCAGATCGAAGCCAAGGCCCTGCGCAAGCTGCGTCACCCCAGCCGCGCTAAACTGCTGAAAGCTTTTGTCGATGGAACGTGAACGACATTCAATTTAGTTCGGCGAGCTGATTTTCAGGCCCGGCAAGGAAGGGATCGAAGAGCGAAGGAAGCGTACATTAATGTACGCTGACGAGCGATGAGACCCCTGACGAAGCCCGACCTGAAAAGCAGCCGCCGGAGGGGCCCATAGCTCAGTTGGTTAGAGCTTCCGGCTCATAACCGGGTGGTCCCAGGTTCGAGTCCTGGTGGGCCCACCATCCTCTGATGAAGAGCGAACTCCCAAGTCGAATCAACGGCTTGGGAGTTCGAGTTTTAAATGTACCCACCTGGACACTCGAACTACGGCAGGGGTTCGGTCATCTGTAAGGAGTTCATAGCCCGTTGTCAATTGGCGGGTGGCTATGAATTCGCCCAGGCAAGCCAGTCATCTTTCGAACCAGAATTGCTCAAACTCCTTTTTTTGCAACTTTGTAACGAGTGTCGCGATCTTCTTACTTGGCTCCATGGCATCAATTAATCCAAGCTTGTAGGTGTCTCGAGCTTGGTCATAATCCATCCATGCCAGAAATTCGTACATAGGCCGCTCTTTAAAGACAATATGAAGGTCATAACCAGCGCCACTATCTGGAAATTTGATAGCCACCACAACGAAGGGGTGATGGTACAGTGCGAAATATTTGTCCCCGTTAATCACCGAAAGTTTACATTTAGGACAAGAGTTCTTTTGCAGCTGTATTTCATCAAAACTCTTTCTCAGGTCTCGAGAAACATCCATCGATTTGAGGCAATTCAACTGCATTTTATCCAACGATTCGTTGCGTTCTACGCACCACGGGAGTCCTAAGCTGGTGACAGGCCCAGCGAATACTAAAGACGTTCTTACAAGCATTACGACCATTAAGAAGAGTTTCAAAACCATAATGGCCTCAGTCTTTTATCAAAATATGCCGTCCGTCAATCGTAACCCAGTGACGGCCCGGTGGATATTTCTCGATGGGTTTCGTTTTCTTGAATTTTGCGTTCGCGTCGGCCTTCGATCCCTTTTCAAATTCCCTTTCGTGACTCGAGATCATATCGATGTAATCACGCGTTTCGTCGGCTTGCCGCTTGGTGGCACCTGCTTTTTCCAAGTACTTTTTGACATTTTTCCACTTTGTTGGATCTTCGCCGGCCTCAAACGCCAACTTTTGTGCTCCAGCTATACGCGCATCACCCGCGTTATAGGCGGCTAGCGAAAAATGTTTTCGTTCGACAGCATCTTCAACCTGTGTGGTCTTGAGGCCTTTGGTTAGTGTTGTCGCCTTGCTAAACCGACTATCCGAAGTCTTTAACAGTTTGGCTGCAGCAGCCGAGGCCGCATCTAGATCAAATCTCTCATCGTTGGCCTTGGATACATGCAGTCCCATTTTTTGAGCCACATTTCTCTTGAGTTGAAAATCGCCAGCTGGTCCTGTGGCGTTTCGTCTCCCTCTGCTTTGGCCAAAACTACTCTCTTGTGCATAAACCGCCTCGAGCGTGTGGACATCCATTGCGTCGTTGCGGTCAAAGTGCCGTGACGCCGTTTCGAGGGATTTTCTTTGGTGAGGCGTTTCTCTTTTTACCCATGCTGAAATGTCGGATCGTTGAGCAAACCTTGCAGATCGAATATTTCTATTTTGCGCTGGCATATGGTTTGAGTGAATTCTTTCAATGGTGTTTGGGAATCAGTAGTTCGCCGCCTTGGGAAAATTCGCAGGATCGGCGACCTTGAAAGCATTCGCGTCGAGCGCCAGCGTCTTCAGAAAATTGAAAGTTTGAAAGCTCGGAATCCGAGCGCCGCCCTTAATCGCCGAAAGATGTTCAGGAGTAACACCCAAAATCGCGGCAAGATCGATCTGCCTGCAATGCTCACGCGCGATGATCTGATCGATGAAGCGCTGCGACTGTAACGTGATCGTTTCCTCTATCGCTTGGTCGAGCTTTTTAGCGTCCCCAGGAAGGCTCATCTCGTTGCCGCACTTCGCGCAGGTCAGAACTCTAATCGGGCTGGCTAGCAGCACCTGCCGGTAATCCTTCCAGGGGAATGGGCCAGCCGAGTCACGATACCCGGTTTCATAAGACCCGCATTCTCCACAGCGCTTATTCTTTGCCATCGTTTGCTCCTTTGGGGATGACACTACCGTTCACAGTTTTCATTTCCTTTTCTGGTGGGTGAAAGGAGATCTCTTCTAGAGTTTCACCCTCTTCTGAATCGATCCGGAATTTCACATACCAGGGGCGTTCGTCGTAAATGAGCCCATACACATCGGCTATGCACTTGGGGTCATTCCACTGAAGCACGCTTTCGCAGAAATGACCTTCGGTCAGATCGCCAATGGCCTTCAGGATGAAGGCTTCTGCCTCATCCGCGCTCAGCGTCTTTCCCGACGACCCGTAGGCTTTGATCACCGCATAGCTTGAGCGCGGCCGGGCCGAAAACCAATAGCTCCCGTCCGCGATTAACCGAAAGACATCCTTTAGCAAGTAGCGAGCTTTTGTGGCCATCCTCACTCCTATTATAACTTACCGCTACGTTAAGTGGCAATCTTAATCTGGCGTTAAGTCGATTTCCGGCTTTCGAGCAGAGGGAACAATGTAAGTCCGAGTTGTTACAATGAGGGAACAAAGTCGGTCGATCAAGGTTATAACGTGATTTCAGCCACTTAAGCTAGGTTGCAACGAGGGAACACGAGTTTCTGAAATCGTCCAATTGGGTCCACCACTATTGACCCAACACTACTTTTTTCCTCGCCGGTTATATGGCTTGGGAGAAAGAGTGTTGGGGTTTTTCTTTTTAGGACAAGCGTCAGATCAAGTGTTCCGTTGGTCTTGTCTGCTCTGACCAAGATGGCTTCAAATAAGTTCTTAAAAGCGTTCTTCAGGGCGATCGGGTCATGTTTGTGGAGCAGAGTCCGTACCGACTCGGACTTGGAGATGATCCCCTTGAGGTCAAGGGTATGTTCTGAGTCACTCTTCTTTTCGACACTGAGCTGACGAAAGACGGCATTTAACTGCTCGGACTCAGCATTGATCTTTTTGAGTTCCAGCAAATACTCTGACTTCGATGCCCGCACGTCGCCTTCCGATGCGTCATCAATTAAGAAGTCGAGCCGTTTTTTTGCCTGCTAACTTTATAACCCCGTGTAGCGGATAACCAGCACCTTGAGCGCTCGCTCAACCTCGGGCGCGGGAAGTTTCAGGATGTTGGCCAACTCGTCAGCCGTCCGCGCAAGTCCGGTTCGAAGCAGCCATT
>JACQAW010000017.1 GCA_016194725.1 Deltaproteobacteria bacterium | reverse complement strand
CTAGGGACCCAAGCTCTTCGAGGCCAATCGCACCTTTGCGGTCGCCATGAATCTGAAATCATTCAAACCCGATCTGGCCGAATTTTCCAAGCAGCACGAAAAGCTCGCGGAAAACACGCTCAGTCGCAAAACCGACGAGATGTTTCAGCATTGGATGTCCGATCTGCGCAAGCAGGCCAAGGTGACGATCAACAAGCAGATCACTGAAGTTGCGGCTGCGGAACCGGACTCAGGTCCTGGCGCTCCCGCCGACTCGGAATAAGAATTGCCGCGAGAATTGAATTGGGGGCGATCGCAGAACTTTGCAGTTCGGTGAGTCGCCCCCTTGGCAGTCTTTTTCAGGTTAAAAAGACAGAAAACCAACTTACCCCTCTAAATTGTCCGATAGCGGCTGGTTAGGCAAGGAAATTTCTGCCTATTTATCCAGACAGTACTAACGCATCACGATGAAGGCTTATAAATACTAACGCAGAGCAGCGGCCCGTGTGATTACTGATGTTTCCAGGCCTGAGCCACATCTTCGAGCAGCAAGCCCTCGCATAACGTTTTGAAACGGCCCTTGTAGTTTACCCGCCACGGCTGTTCCACCGCGCCGGCGTTGATGGCCAGCTTTTCGCCGCGCTTGATGATGGCCTGGGCCCACGGCTCGTGAATCGCTTCCAGTGGCGCTTTCTCGGTAAACAGTTTCTTGAGCGCGGCTTCGTCGCGTGTGGCTTTGATGCGTTGAAGTTCGGCTAGCAGATCTTTCGAGACGTCATGAAACTTTTGATAGTCCTTGACGATAAGAACCGAATTCTCGGGCGTAGTTCCTGCCGTGCCGTCACGAGCGCCCGGCTTCACCGCGCCGCTTTCGGTAAGCAGGTTCACCAGCAGCCAGTTGCCACGCTGGTGAGCCTCGCTGAGCGAGCGTTCCTTTGAAACGTGCCTGAGAAAGTCTGCAAGGTAGGTGTCATACATGACGTCGCGAACCTGGTTGGCTTCATCCTGGGTTTTGTAAATGCCCACTTCGACAAGCTTGGGGTCGGCGGCAAAGACCAGCGCGGTAAGGTCTGCGCGCTGCTCTTCGAGGGCACTGCCCAGCGAGCCCAGTGCTCCGACCGGATCTTCTTTTTCGCCATACTTCGTGGTGTCGTAAGTACCCGACCCATGGCCGATGATTTCGTGCAGTAGCACCAACGTTTGCCACGAAGCATCTTTAAAGGCGACTGCGCGGTCGACTAAAGTTGCCGGCAGGAACTCCTCGAGGTAATCGCGCGTGATTTTTTTAGGCGCGGGGTTGGCGTCTTCGCCCGGCAGGCTCAGGCGAATGATGTTTTTTGCCCCCACGTCGCGGCGGATGTCGTCGAAGTTGGGCAGGTTGTAGCCGCCGGAGTGCATCGAGGAAATTTCCTGGAAGTAATAAACCATAAGCGCGGGTGGCGCGTAGTCTTTGGGAAAGGTTTTCTTGTACTGGCCGTAAGGCATGGCGTCTTCAAAGTACTGGGCGTTCTGCGCCAGGCGAACCGACATCTGCGTGGTGGTGGGGTTGATGATCTGCACATACGATTCCCACGAACCGATCTGCGCGCGAAAATCCTGGTAGACTTCGACGAATCCGATCATGAAGTCCACTTTCGATTTGGTGCCGTCGCGCACCCAGTCCATATTGGCCTGGCGAAAGTCTTCCACGTCGCCCAGCTCAAAGAAACGAACGAGGTGTGTAAGCTCGGCTTTCTGGTGATCGGTGGTGGCGTAGGGCAGTGCCAGGCGCAGCTCGCGCACCACTTTTTGCAAGGCCGCGCCTACGGGGCCCTGGGTTTTTACCGTTTGCGGCTCGACTTTCAAGCCGCCGGTTGCCGAGCGCACGATGCGGCAGTTCAGGCAGCTGACCAGGCCATCGGCGATCGCTTTCTTCACCTCGGCTTGGGTGATCGATTTTTCGTAAAAATTTCCGCCCGTGGTTTCAAGGCCGGTGCCCTGATCATCTTCGGGCATCTGCATCACTTCATAAGAAGGGTCGGTCATGAGGGCAATCGCTTCGGCCCGTACGGGAGCCGCAATCTGGCTGCCGAAAATCTTGAAGATCTCTTCAATCTGGGCGCTGGTGGCTTTGGTCAGAATATATTTTCGGTTCGAGCCCTCGTAAGGGCCGGCCAGGTCTTCGAACTTGGCGGCGTAGCCCAGCAGCTCGGCAAACGCCTCGGTGCCCAGCAACGCTTTGGTGTCTTCGATATGGCGTTTGCTCAATGCGTCTTCAAGTACCTGCTTGATCTGCAACCCGTGGCGGTGGTTGTGGAAGAAAAGAATCTCGCGGCCGGCGCGCGAGGCCTCGATGAGGTGATAGGCCAGCTTTTGCTCCTGATGCGTTAACTTGTCCCAGACGCCGGCGCGGGGTTCTGAACTTGCCACTCGGATCTTGGCGGGAACCGGGAGCGGCTCTTTTTTACTTTCGGCGGAAACTGCGAGACCCGTGAAACTTAAAGACAAAATCAAAAGTTTTAGCGACGTCATGGTGAGGGGGCTTGTAGCACCAAACGGCGCCTAACGCAATGCGACCAGTGACCCGTAGCCGGTGACCGTGAACGGTACCGGTACCTGTGCCCGAACCGGCTCCGGACCCGATACCGGCTCGGGAACTCGTGCCGTTCAGCGTTCACGGGTAACAGGTTACCGGGCACCGAGTCCTATTCCGGATTCTTTTCTTCCTTTTCCTCTTCCTCGGGCGAGGCGTAGGGATCGCGCACCACTTTATCCACCTCGCGATCGTCATCCTCATCAAAGAATGGCGGCGGCTTATCAATGGCATTGCCGTCGTTGGACCCCGAAGTTGGAGAGGCGATGGGAATCGGAGTCGAGGCGATCTGGGGAATGGGCTTTGGAGCCTCTTCATCGGGCAGGAAAAACATCGTGGCGACCCCCAGGGCCACCAGGGTCAGCAAGATCAGCACGGGGCGCCACTTTTTGAGACGCCGTTTTAAGGCCTTTCCCAACATAATTGAAGCGTACTATAGTCGCGCGATGGCAACAATTCAGGAACTGGGATTCGCTGTAGGAGTTCATGGCCGGGGCGCGCGAAACCACATCGTCGATGTCTCGGGCGGTTTGGGTGTGGCTCAGCGCTCGTTTCGTGATGCCAAGGCCGGTGTTTGCACGGGGTTTACCGTTATTCAGGTGGGTAGCCGCTTGAACCAGCGCTGCGCGGCTGGCTTGTTTGCCTTGAACGGCTCGGGCGAGCTGACCAACTCGCATACGATTCGGGAGTGGGGTTTTCTGGATACTCCCATCGTGCTGACCAATACGCCCAGCGTGGGGCGCGCTTATGACGGCGTTTCGGAGTGGATGATGAAGCGCCTGCCGGCCATCGGCGAGTCCGAAAGCGTGGTGATTCCGGTAGTCGGCGAATGTGACGACAGTGTTTGTCACGACCCGCGAGCGCGCGTCTGGGGTTCCAAAGAGCTGGAAAGCGCCTTGGATGAGGCTTTGCTGGTGGCCGAGGGCAAGGCGCAGCCGTCGCTTGAGGCTTTGGCGCAAGGCGATGTCGGTGGCGGAACCGGCATGACGACCTTCGAGCTGAAATCGGGAATTGGCAGCGCCTCCCGAAAAATTCACTGCGGCAAGCAGGAGTACATCGTGGGCGTGCTGCTGCAGACCAACTTTGGAGTGCGCGAACAGCTTACGGTACTGGGGCACAATATCGGGCCCGTCCTCAGTCAGCCCAAACCGCGAATTCATCGCGAGGGCAGCTGTGTCGGAATTCTTGCAACCGACGCACCGCTAAGTCCGCTGGGGCTTGAGCGCCTGGCCAAGCGCATGGGGCTGGGGTTGGCGCGCGCGGGCAGTCATGCGCATCATGGCAGCGGCGAAATATTTCTGGCGGTGTCGACCGCGTCTGAGTCGCGGCATGCGCTGGAATGGGACGGGGCGGAGTGGAACCCGCTGCTGCAGGCGGCGGTTGAAGCTTCGGAAGAGGCGGTTTACAACTCGCTGCTCTGCGCGCGGGCGGTAGACAATTCGCGCGCCAGCGTTGCCGCTCTAAAAGCAGAAGATGTCCCCGGGGCTGATGCGGCGGTAGAGCCATGCTGAGGCTCAGGCCGTGCTTAAAATTCAGCACCCGCCGTTGACCGCTCATGTACTTAGGGCAGGACGCGAACACCTTGGTGAACTTTGAAGACGGCTTTGGATAGGTATTCCTTCTCGGGAGTAAACTAGGTACTGGTGGTCAGTGTCCACGGCCTGGCCGCCAAGCTGACCTGCTTACACTTACTTAGCTACGAATTTTTTGGCTGCGATCTTGCTTTATAGAATGGTGATGACCGTAACTCGACTTCTTGCATTTCTTGTCGTCGTGCTGGGCTTTGGGGCGGCCGCAGCGTCGCAGGCCCGCGGCGAACGGAGTCTTGAGCGTTGTCTTGAAGTACTGAGCCGCGATGACGATGGAGCACGGCAAGGTCAATTCTGCGGCGGCCTGGCGCCCGCACCCGCCGGCTATAAGGTGGGGCGCAACGAACCGGGACTGGTAAACGACGATTTTATCCGCAATGGTTTTCAAGGCGAAACATCGCCGCTGGATGCGGCAAGCCCGCCAAAACACTACGAGGCAAGCCACGGTGCGTCTTTATATCAAGGAAGCGAAGAAGACCCAGGACTGGATGCCGATGAGCTGGATATTTTCGCATTCGGGGCTTATGTGTGCGCTGGCTCCAGAGGCCCGTGTGCAGTTCGATGGCTGCAACGTCGCCTGCCGTGACGGCGTTTCAAATGGCGCCGAAGACCTGCTTTCGCAGCTGAATTCGCTTGCCGGAAATTCCCGGTACGCAACGCCCGCCAATGCCACGCCTTTTGACAAGACCCGGTTTCTGTTCAACACCTCGCGGGGTCGGGCCGCCGATTCGTTCCGGAACTTCTTTCTGCGCAAAGGCTGGAACTACAACATCGGCATCCGCGACGAGGAGAATTCCGCGATCATGTATTCGGTAAAAGGCAACACGGTCGAAACCGATGTTCCAACCGCCAACGCGGCTCTTTGCCCCGTCGAAAAGCCCTGAGGTGCTTTGGCGGTTGGGAGGTCAAAGCTGCAGCTGCGGCTGCACCGACCCCATGTCAGGCAGGATACGCCGTGAGGGGGAATCTTCGATTTTCTTGAGAAAGCGGCCCGTCAGCGATTCTTCGCAGGCCATGATGTCGTCGGGAGTACCCGACGCCACTACCTGCCCGCCATGCGTGCCGCCGCCGGGGCCCATGTCGACGATCCAGTCGGCCTGGGCGATCAATTCCAGATTGTGCTCGATCA
>JACQAW010000158.1 GCA_016194725.1 Deltaproteobacteria bacterium | reverse complement strand
GGATAGGGCTGTTGGTGGGGGCGTTTTTTGCGACTTCGGCGTTTGCGGCCGACTCTCAGAAAATAATCGACGTAAAAACGGTTCAAGGATGGATCACCCAAAAGCACGCAAACTGGCGTGCGAAGGAATCCTGGGTAAGCAGGTTGCCCAAGGAAGACATCCAAAGAATGCTGGGCTTGCAAAAGCCGCCGCAGGGAACGCTTGATTTCTCGGGTGTGCGCAAGAACGCGGTCGAAGGCGGGTTGGACTGGCGCAATGTGAATGGCGTCAACTGGCTGGCGCCTGTAATGAACCAGGGCAATTGCGGAAGCTGCGTGGCCTTCTCGACTGTGGCGACGCTTGAAGCTCGGACGTCAATTGCTTACGGTATGCCGAATCTTCGCGCATCGTTTTCGCCTCAGGCGCTGTTTGCCTGCGGTGGCGGCGGTTGCGAAACCGGCTGGTATCCGGATGACGCGGCAAAATATCTGCAGACCACGGGCATTCCCGATGAAGCCTGCATGCCATACACCTCTGGCTCGACCGGCAATGATGCCTCGTGCGGCCAGAAGTGCGGCGATGCCGATGCTCGCAGCTTGAAAATCGCAGGCTACACCCAGCCCACGAGCTACGGCGGCAGCCCCGAAGCAGTTAAAGAAGCCCTCAAGAAAGGTCCTTTGGCCACGACGCTTACCGTTTACGCGGATTTCGTCACCTATGGCGGCGGCGTATACAAACACGTCGGTGGCGCTTACCTGGGCGGTCACGCGGTCAGCCTGGTCGGTTACGACGACGCAAAAGGCGCGTGGCTGATTCGCAACAGCTGGGGCGCGGAATGGGGCGACAACGGTTTTGCGTGGATGAGCTACGACGACACGTCGGGTATCGCATCAGATACCTGGGCGTACGATATCGCCGGCAACGCTGACGTGCTGGCCGTCAGCGCGCCACTCAATCGCGAGTACGTGTCTGGCAAGTACCAGCTCACGGCTCAAGGCGGTGGTGCGAAGGCTCAAGACGTTCAGTTTCATCTTAAAGATGCTGACGGTCGCGAAGCGGGCGCAGTGGCCTGCCGGGCAGCTGCCCAGGGTTGCGTCGCGGAGCTCGACACGACCACGCTCAAGCAGGGTCGTTACGAAATCGTGGCGCAAAGCGTGGCTTCGCCAAGCGTGAAGTCACAGGTTCGTGAGTTCTATGTGCTCAATAGCGAACCCCAGCTTTCGCTGGCCATGACTCCTGACGGCGATCTGTCCCAGCCAATCAACGGCCGTCCCACTTTCCAAATCACCGCCAAGTCGGCTTTCGTGCCCATGCAGCACGTCGAGTTCCGCGCGATTGATTCCAACGGCAAAATAGCCGCGATCAAGAGCAACGACTACGTGCTCGAGCAGATGAAGATGGGCTGGCGCACGATGACGGTCACGCCAGGCCAGTACACCATCCTGTTCCACGGCGAGACGAAGTATAACGGCAAGGTCTACGCCGTCGACTCGAACTCGTACACGGTCACTGTAAAGCAATAAGCAGTACTACGACAAAGCATTACGACGACCGGCGCGCGAGCAATCGTGCGCCGGTTTTTTTCGCGAGCAGAAAACTACTCTGCGAGCCACGGGAGGGCCAGCTTTACCGGAGCTTCCATCTGAACCGGATTTTTACCTTCACCGAGCATTCGGTCGTAATTGAATCCCCAGCATCGAACTCCGCTGATTGCGATCACGCAGGCATTGGTCGAACCCGCGTACATCGACAGAAAGCCAGTGCCTAACCTCTCCATCATGGTTGGCGGAGCGTAACTTGCGCCTGGTATCGTGCCCCAGCACCATACCGTGGCTACGTCGGTCAAAACGCATCCCAGGTGATTTGCCGCGAAGAGCTCGCGTACTTTGCCCGTGATGCCGTAGATTTTCATCGCCGTTCCCTGTGGCGAGGCCCCCAGGTCGCCCCAGCAAATGGGCATACCCTCAGAAACCGCGCAAGTCGTTCGGCCGCCGGCGGCGAGGTGGGTGACGTTCTTGAGCTTTTCGAACTCCGAATCACCGGCGCCGGTGGCCGTAGCAGAGTTATCGCCCCAGCACTTCAGTATTCCCGCTGCCAGGGCGCACGCGTGATTGTCTCCAGCGGCGAGTTTCGTGACTCCGGTCAGCTTGTCTTGAGTCGGCGCGCCGAGCTGCCCATGGTCATTGGCGCCCCAGCAACGTACCGCCCCCGCACCAGCGACCGCACAGGCGAAGCGCGATCCCGCGACGAGCTGTTTTACGCCGCTTTCGAGGCCTGGCACCACGCTGGGCGTGGCGCTGCTGGCGCTCGGGCCCCCGCCCCAGCATTTCACGGCTCCTGAAACCAGAGCGCAGGTGAATCCGTCGCCAGCGGCCAGCGCTTCAATTTTTCCGTCGAGCCCCTGAACCTGAACGGGGGTTTTACTGTTCTCGGTGGAACCGTTTCCCAGCTCGCCGTGGAAGTTGCCACCCCAGCACCAGACGCTGGTCCCATTCGAGACGCACAGATGCCGTTCGGTGATGGCGAGGAGCGGAAGGTTCTGGCCTGGCGAGCCGGCAGCCCGTGATTTGGCTTCTGGCGCATTCGCCTTGGCGTAGCCCTCTGCCACCAGTCGTTCTTTCACGGCCGTCTCGATAAATGCAGGCCAGCTTGCGAGCGCCTCCTGGGTCCTGGTTTTGAATTGCCCTGGCGACAGGTCTGCCTGCATCTTCATTCGCTTGATAACCTCGTCGCGGTTTTCAGTCGCGGTTCGAGAGATTCCCGCTTCCTGGAGCGCGGTAAGCGTTTTAAGACGTTCGTCGGCTGATAGCGGGGGCTGTGGCGCCGAGGCGAACACCATTGTAAGCAGCAGGGCAAAGAGTTCTGATTTCATAATGACTATGAATCATACCACTGCCTTTTCAGAAGCCCACACCGATATAGAAAAGCGCATCGCCAAAAAGCGAAGCCTTGGCAGGAACCGAGGTCGTCGTGAAGCTGCCAGGGCTGGTGCCAGGATTCGGGGCTGGAGCAGGACTGCCGCCGGGGCCGCCGGTAGGACCAGACGGTGGGTTGTACAGAGTGCTGGTGTAAGGGTCGTCGATGTACGTGCCGCCGCTGGCGCGAACGCCTGCAGCCAGGATGAAATGCCTGGACGGACGATAGCGGAACTCGGCTTCGCCCGAACCGGTAATGATCGTTCCGGCATTGCGGCCTTCGCCAGCCGAAGCATGGCCCACTTCAATTCCTGGGCTTAACGTAAAGCTGACGGTGCCTTTGCAGTTCCAGCAAAGCGCATCGGGGTGCCAGCGCGGGCCGATCATGACGGCGCCGTAGCTGACCGTTAAATTCACGCCTGGCTCGATGCTCCAGTTGTCGTTGATGTAAATTTCGGCGAGCAGGTTGATGCCGGACGGAAAGCCCACGCCGGTTTTAATGATGGCCCACGGATGCCCGTAGTTGGGGCTGCCCTTGGAGTTGGGTTCGAGCATCACGCCATGGTTTGCGGCGCGCGAAATGGCATCGGCTTCAGAAACTTGCTCGACCTCGGCGCCATTTTCAACCATGGCGCGGGCGGCATCTCTGCTGACTACCGCGGGCATGCTGACGTCAGAGTCGGCGGCGGGCAGTGGCTGGCCGGGGGGAGCGAATACCTGATCGTCAGCCGCGAAAGCGGGGCTTGCGAGAACCAGGCAAAGGGTTGCGAGGGTCTGAAATGGGGTCATGGAACCTTCTTTCCGTGGCCCTTATATACAATGATTGACGCAATGTGTCAAATATGCGATAAGGTCGCAGCCCGGCAAAGCTGCATGCTCGAAGTCCTCAAGTAGCGCTTAGTTGGCAATCCAACCGCGCCGCTTGTAAACCCAGGCGCCCAGCCGTTCGTGCAGGCCCTGGCCGAAGACCTCAAGCCGGTCGTGCGCGCGATTCAGATGGTCCAGGTTGTAGCGGGTTTCGACTGCGGGCGAGCAAATGACGTTCAGCCCTTCGTGCTCAAGCGAGGCGCAGGCACGTCGGGAGTGAAGCGGCGAGGTCACCGCCACCACGGTTTTCCAGCCCTTTTCCTGAAAAAGCTTGGCCACCAGAACCGCCTCGTCGCGCGAGTTGACCACAGGGCCAACCGCGAGCAGCTCTTTTTTTATCCCCAGGCGGGTCATCAGCCGTTGCGCCGGCTCGGAGTAGGAACGGTACGGACGGGGCAGCTCTGAAAGCACCAGGCGCGGCGCCTGGCCCGTGGTCATGATTTCGAGGCCGTGAACCAGCCGGCTTAGCGCCACGTCGCTGAGCTCACCGTTGCCGAACACCGAAGAGCCAAACACAAAAACAGCGTCGGCCTTTTGAGTCGAAACGTCCTTGCGCGCCAGGCCCTTGGCGATGCGTCCCGAAATCGGGCTTAGCGCAATCACCACGTACATGAGCTCAAGCCCCAGCAGCATCGCAATCGCGACTCTTCTGCCGCTTCGAGGCCCCAGTGTTACGCCGACAAGTCCCGTGAAAATCGTCGTTAGAAATACCACGAACCCCGGGCCGCCCCAGTATGAAACCAGCAGCTGCAAGCCGATCGAAGTCGCGAAAAGCCCAATGGCCGGCCCGAAAAAACCGGCGATTGCCCCCTCTTTAAGGCGTTCCGCCATTGATGCCTTTCGCCTGTTGCGTGCGCGCCCCATATGCGAATGGTAGTCGCGATACTGAATTATTGAAAGGCGATATCGAGCACGGATACAGTGGTCAGCACGGTGGCGAACTCGCCGTGCAGGCTTGCCAGCGTAATGGCATGCACCAGCTGGGCCGGAAATGCCGCGCCGTCATGGCCCTTGCGGTCATGGGCGATGGTGGCATCGGCAACCAGCAGCACGTCAAAACCCAGGTTGGCCGCCATGCGGGTGGTCGTGGACACGCAATGGTCCACGGCGATTCCGCCGATGACCAGGCGCTGAATGCCATCCTTGCGCAACACCTCTTCCAGGTTCGTGCCGATGAACGCGCTGTTGACGTGCTTTTGAAAAATGCGCTCGCCATGCCGGGGCCGTGCTGCGGCCATGAAGTCCACGCCCGGCTGTCCGGGAGCGAGCGGCGACTTGGGATTCCGCGAAAGATGCTGCACATGATAGATGGGCTGGCTCTGTGCGCGAAATTTCGCCAGAAGGCCCGCGATATTTTCTTCGGCCTGAGGCGTATCGCGCATGCCCCAGAGGGGGGCATTGAAGCCTTCCTGGACGTCGATCAGCAGCAGCGCGGTTTTTTGGGGCAGCTTGTTCATAAACACTCCTATGGTTTGTTGTGCAGGCGCCACTTCAATACGGCCCGTCCCCATATTTGTATAATTCATTAAAATAATGTATTGATGAATTTAAATGAGTTTACTCAGCGCTCCACTTATAGCTTTCATGGCTATCGTCAAAGAGCAAACCGTCCACAGCGCAGCTAAAACACTGGGCTTGACCCAGACGGGCGTTACCCAGCGCATTCGCGCGCTCGAGGCAACGCTTTCAACCACGCTTTTCGTGCGCAGCCGGCGCGGCATGATGCTCACGTCCGAGGGCCAGGCGTTGCTGCGCTACTGCCAGGCCGCGAGCGACCTTGAAGGACAGGCCTTGAGCCGCATTCAGGGCGCGGCTTACAAGTCAGAAGTTCGAGTGGTGATTACCGGGCCCACGAGTATTCTGCGTTCGCGGGTGATTCCGCAATGCGTGCCGGTGATGAAGAAGGCGCCCGGGCTGCTGATTACGTTTGACCTTACCGACATCGAGCACCGGGCAGATGCGCTAAGGCGCGGTACCGCGCAGCTTGCGATCTTGCCGCATCATCAAATTTCCCGCGAAATGGACAGCAAGCTGCTCAAACCCGAACGCTATATTCTGGTGGCCCCCAAGGCCTGGCGAAAACGCCCTTTGGCCGATGTTATCGCAACCGAGCGAATCATCGATTTTGACCCCTCGGACCAGATGACCTTGGTCTATCTGAGCAAGTTCAGACTGGCCGAAAAAGCCCGCCCCGAGCGGCATTTCGTGAACAACACGGAATCACTGGTGGAATTGTTCATGGCGGGCGTGGGTTATGGCGTGCTGACCGCCGAATTCGCCAAGCCCCACCTGGCCGGCGGCTGCCTGGTGGCCCTGAATTCTGGCGCGGTTTACGAGAACCGACTGGCTTTGGCGTGGTATCCGCGGCCTGAAATGCCAAAGTATTTTGCTGAGCTGGTCGCAGCGGTGTGTTAGACCCCTGCCATGCAGCGACTCATCAGTACTCCGTCCGTAGGCGGCGTTATCAAGAAAATCATGGCTATCAACCCTGACCTCACGGCTCAGGACATGATTGAGATCATTAAAATGTCGGTTGAACGGAAAAACACCGGCGCCAGCGACGGCTTCAGCAAGCTGGAAGTGGTTAACGAAGCCCTGGCACTGGACCTGGCGCGCGAGACGCTGAAGCAATGACCACCACGCCGCCTAAGCCACCAAATTCCTTTCGCGTAACGCTCAACCTGACGTCGGCGCAGCCTCGCATCGACCAGGTGCTGCTGGAAGAGCTGCGCAAGCAGAAGCGCAACATTGATCTGCAGCACATTTCGCGCTCGAAGTTCAAAGAGCTCTTCAAGGAAAAACGAATTCAGATCAAAGGCCAGAGCGCCGTGCCCTCGTCGGCGCTGGCCGAGGGCACGACGGTCGTGGACATCATTGGGTTTGAAGACGCCGGGTCCTGATTACCGACTCTGAGAACAGAAAAAGCCTGCGCCAGCTGATTCGGTAAACGCCCAGGGCCACCACCAGCGAAATCAGGAAGCTGACGAAGAAGTTCATGAAGCCGATGACAATGATTCCCAGCAAGGCGCTTCCCAGCCCCGCCTGGCAGGCGGCCTTGAACCCCAGCGTATAAACCGAAAGCGCCAGGGCCCCGCTGGAAAGCGTGAAGTGGCGCACGTCGAGCGGAAGTGACAGCAGCTTGCCGGCATAGGGAACCGCGCACAGAAGAAATGCCAGCGAGACATTGTAGCCAAAGCCCGCCCAGTGCTTGATGACCGCGGCACCCGGCCGCCCTTTGCGAGCGCAGTGGCTGGCCCAGCCCGCGGCAAGGCTTGCCAACCAAAGTAGCCCGCCGGTGAGCGCGGCGTACCCGATCGTGCTGGCATGAAAGGGGTTCAGGCTGGCCATGGCGTGAACCGCGGCGTCGTCGGATAGAAAAATCTTTCCCGTGCAGCGGGTGAACGCAACGTGGAATCCCAGAGCACCCAGCACCACGAAGCCGAAGTTGCCAGCCGTGGCCGCCAGCTGCGAGCGCAGAATCCTGGCCAGATGTGTTCGTGTGCACCGATTGCGCCGCCGACGCAGCAGAGTTACCGCCAGCAAAGACGGCTGCTTGGTGGCCAGCCGAAAACCCAGGCCCTGCATGAGCAAAAAGCTTCCGGCATAGTTCAAGCCGAACAGCGAAGCTTCGGCCAGCAACGGCAGGCGCAGGTAGATAATCAGGTATTTGAAAACCACCGTGCTGGCCACGATCATGCCGCCACCGCCGCCCGCGCTCAGGATTCGAAAATATTCCTGGCGCGTGCGCGCAAGATAATATTCGCCGTACCGGCCCACACATCGAAGGATTCGTTTGAATTTCATGCAAGAGGTAAAAGCAAGAATCAAACCAGCCAATGTGCAGCGAAAGACGTACAGTTGCCCGGCGCTATTGACTCCCACGAACCTAGTTGCGCCGGAGTCAATAATTACTTCGAGCGCTCAAGAGTGCCGGGTGCGCCGAACAGAATACGGGGCCACAGGCCCGGATGCTTCGCCTTTAGCAGCGAGCTGAACAGCAATTTCCAGTAGTTGAAGAT
>JACQAW010000157.1 GCA_016194725.1 Deltaproteobacteria bacterium | reverse complement strand
TGGGCAAGGACGGCCTCGGGCAGAATGAGATTGTGGCCCTTGGCCACCTCGGCCAGAATGGCCGCGGGAGTCTTTGAGTTTCGCGCCAGATCCACTGCAAAGTAATCGCGGTAAGGCGCTTCGCGCCAGATCTTCTCGAGAAGCGGTGGTGTGGCCTTCTTGCTGCGCGGCTTCCCGGCCCCACACCAACTGTTAACCCAGCAGCTCGGGCTTTGGCTCGAGCTCCGTTTCTTCATAATGCTGCAGCTTTATTTTTGGCCCGGCAAAACGCGAACGCACTCGCACAAACCAAACCAGCACCAGCAGCCCAATCAGGCCCAGCAGCACATAGCCCGCCTGCTCGTTGGGGGGCAGCACGAACACGCCAATGATGAACGTGATCCACAGCATCGCAACGACCGCGTTGATCGTACTGAGCCGGCCCAGATTCCACGGGCCCTTCGTGCTCCACGCCCCGCGCGAGCGCGCATACAATCCGGCCGCGATGGGCAGGCCATAAGAGATATATAGCGCGATGGTCGCAATCGAAACCACGGCGCTGTACAGCTTGACGGAAACGCCCAGCAGCAGGGCAATACCGGCCAGCAGCCAGATTGCGTTTGAAGGCGTGCGATACGTAGGGCTCACGCGTGCCAGGCCTTTGGCCCACGGAATGCCGCCGTCGCGCGCGAACGCGTAGATCATGCGCGAGGCCGAGGTCATGCATGCCAAACCGCAAAGCCACATGGCTCCCAGCACCAGGCCCACGATCGTATTTCCCATCGTGGCGCCCAAGCGCAGGCGCAAAATTTCGGTGAACGCATTGTCGCCGAAACTGGCTGCCGTCTTCAAGTCAGGAACCGAAAGCGTGATCACCGAAATCATCGCGGCACCCGCGATGACCGACACGGCGACGGAAAGAAAAATTCCCCAGGGCGCGCGCCGGCGCGGGTCGATCGTCTCTTCGCAAAGATGTGCCGAGGCATCGTAGCCTGTCAGCGTCCACTGGGCCAGCAGCAGGCCGATCAGGAAGCTGTAGCCGTACTGAAAGCCGGTGTCTGTCGAGTATTGCGTGAGCAGAAACGCAGGTTTTTGTGCCAGGCCTTTCGAAACTAGGGAAACGATCAGCAAAACGACGACTCCGATATGATACCAGGCGGAAAAATTATTGAGCCAGGATACCAGGCGTATGCCAAAATGATTGAGCAGCGCGTGCTAGAGCAAAAGCACGAAGTAAAGCCCCATGGTCAGCGCCAATGAATCGGGCAGATTCAGCAGCCCGCGCAGCAACAGCGCCAGGCCGTAATCAATGCCCGCAAGAATGGCAAACTGACCCACTGTATTAAAACACGCCGTAAACCATCCCAAAGCCCTGCCGCCAAGAATGGAGCTCCAATGATAAAGCGCCCCGGCGGTGGGGTAGGCGCTGGCCAGCTCGGCCATCGAAAGCGCCACGGCCACCGTAAAAAGTGACACGAGCCACCAGCCGACACTCAGCACCAGCGGCCCGCCATGATTCAGACCATAGCCATAAAGCTGAATAGCACCTGTAAGAATCGAGATGACCGAGAAGCTGATCGCGAAATTTGAAAAGCCGCCCATCTGGCGGAAGAGCTCCTGAGCGTAGCCCATTTTTTTCAGGTCAGCAGCGTCATGGTCTTGTTGCAGTTTGTTAACCGGTTTTTTCGCCATCTTTAGTTTATATAGCACGCGTCAAAACTACGCAATTGACGAACTTGACTATTGCCGCCAACCCGACGAACTTAATGACTGGATGGAACAAAGCACGGACTTCTGGAAAAAATGCTCCAGCTGCAAAAAGCCGATCGGTTTTCGCGCAAAATACTGGGTTTGCAACGTTTCAACGTGCAATCGCAAGCGTACCGGACTGGCCTTCTGCACCGTTTCGTGCTGGGATGCCCATGTTCCCATGATGAACCATAAAGATGCGTGGGCCGAAGAACGCATTTCGCCATCGCGCGAGCAATACGCTCAAGAGCTGGCGCCTCAACCTAAGGAGAATGATATGGAAAACACCGAACACACCGAATCCGCTCAGGCAACCGACACCGGAGCTTCCGAAAAAGAAATCCTTATCGTCGCTTCCAAGCTCAAAGGTTATATCAAGGCATCGTCTGGCATGAACACGGCAGGCAATGTGCTTGAAGCTTTGTAAGATCGCGTGCGCGTTCTCTGCGACCAGGCAATCAGCAACGCCAAGTCGGCTGGCCGCAAGACCGTAATGGACCGCGACTTCAGCTGATCGGGCTGTAAGTAGTCCGTGCAGTCGTTCCACGACTGCCTGAACATATTCTTTGTCTGCTTGAGGAATATTGCTCAGACCGAGCCGCGTCCTGAGCGAGATACTCACATGTCCCCAGAAATACGGGGACTGCATCAAATAGCTTAGCGGGCGCCTGAGCTGCGCCAAGCGTTGCAGCTTGGGTGCCCAGGCCAGCCAAGGGCTGGGCGCGTCTTCCAGAAACTTGATTACAGGGTCGGCAATATTCATGATGTCGGCAAGCGAGTACGGAAAGTATTCCATCAGCTTATCGGTCATGGCCTGCTGGCGAAACATGGTCAGCGGCATGCCGAAGATGCGCACGATTTTGCGGAACTGGTGAAATGTGTCGTCGCGGTCAAGCTTCAGGCGCAGCTGTAGCGAGTGCCGGTAGTAACGATAATGGCGCTCTTCGTCGCGCACGACGCGTTTGAGAATGTCCACCAGCACCGGCTCTTTGCAAGCCTTGAGCATCTTCGTGTACATCTCGCGGGTCATGAGCTCCTGAAAAAACACGAATACGTTCAAGCCTGTCTGATTCCTGCTCGGAAAGGGGAAGTCGCGCTTGTCCACCTTCGCGTAGTTGGCACGCAGCTCATCAATTGGAATGCCTACCGTCATTAGGTACTTTTCAAGAACACGCGCGTGGTTTTCCTCTTCACGTTCCCAGTTGCGGATAAACGAGGCGACCAGGGGTACGTCGGCGTAGTTTTCCAGCAGCAGCCGCGTGTAGACGTCGCTGTAATTTTCGATGTGCAAGGTGACGAAGACGGCAAACAAATCGGCGGTCGTGAGCTTGGAGTAATCGATCTGATCGTATTTTATCGCGGCCGGCGTCCAGCGCACGGTCTCGGCTTTGGCCATGAACTGGTCGTATTCGGCCTGTGCTTCCCGACTAAATTCAGTATTGTACGATGTCCTCATGGACTAATTTTAACTGTTTAGGGCGGCTTTTGAGTCAAAGATTGGTAAAAGTTGGGCTAAAACGGTAGCCAACCCCGCGAACTGACTCAATCCAGTCGGCCGAACCGCCTACGGTAGCCAGGTGGGCCCGCAGTCTCATGATAAAGTTATCCAGCGTGCGCGTCTGGGTTTCTTCGTTAAAACCCCACACTTTTTTTAATATCTCGGTGCGGGCGATCGTGCGTCCCGACTCGGCAATGAAAAGCTGCAGCAGTCGCGCCTCGATCACGGTCAGCGAAACTTTTTGCCCGGCACTTCCTGACAAGGTCATCAAGTTAGTATTGAACAGCACGCTGCCCAGCTCGTGATCGGTGGGCTGGGTTGGGGGGGCCTGCTCATCCCACTTGCGGCGACGCAGCAGCGCCTCGACGCGGGCAAGCAGCTCGTCCAGGTTGAAGGGCTTGCCCAGGTAATCGTCGGCACCCAGCTGGATTCCTCGAATGCGATTTTCGGTTTCATGCCGTGCGGTCAGCATTAGAATCGGAGTAAGGATCTGGCGATTGCGCAGCTCACGGCAAACTTCAAAGCCATCCAGGCCCGGCATCATCACGTCCAGAATGATGAGGTCAAAGCCTTGGGTCGACCCCAGCTCCAGCGCGGTATCGCCACGAGGCGCAACCTCGACCTCATAGCCGCGTTTTTCCAGGTTGTACGAAATACCCTTGGCCAGATGCTTTTCATCTTCGGCAAGCAGGATGCGCGGCAGCGGCGTGGTGGTGGTCATCATCGTTTGGGTACCTCGATGCGTACGGTCGTACCCAAGCCGCGCCCGTCACTGTGAATGGAAATATTTCCGCCCTGGGCCCGAATCGCCAGGCGCGCAAAGTACAGTCCCAGGCCCGTGCCGGGCAGGTCGCGGCTCAGTGGGTCGCGGGCTCGGTAAAAACGTTTGAAGACTCGTTTTTGTTCCGAGCGGCTTATGCCAATCCCTTTGTCTTGAATGTCGATCAGCACCGAGCCCCCGGTATCCGTAACACTCATCGTAATGGCGGCGCTGCCCTGGGAGTATTTGAGCGCGTTATCCAGCACGTTGGTTATCACCGTGGTCAGCAGCCGCGGGTTGGCGTTCACGACCAGCTCGGGCGGAACTTGCGGAACATTCAGTACGCCCGACGCCATCTTGATTCGCATATCCAGCGCCTCGGCACAGGTGTGCAGAATCTTGGAAACCGAGATGATTTCGCGCGAGGCCATGGAAATGAAGTTTTCAAGTCGGGCCGTATCGAGCACCTGGTCCACCAGTCCGCGCAGCCGCAGTAAATCGGTGTGCATGCACTGCTCAAACTCGCGCCGGCGCTCGGGTGGAGTGCTGGGGTCGCGAATCGTGTCGAGCATCAGCTGCAGCGAGGCCACCGGGCTGCGCAGCTCGTGAGTTACCGCCGAAATAAACTGGCTCTGCGCCAGGTTCAGCTGGATGGCGCGAATCAGGCGCAGGAACATGTACAAAAGGCCCAGCACAATCAGCAGCGAGCTGGCGAGCCCGAAGATCATGAGAATGGCGAGGGGGATGCTGGACTGGTTGTTTTCGGCCGCCGCGGTCATTTTTTCGAGGATGCGGTGGTTTTGGATGAGAAGATAGTTCCACCAGATCGACATGGTCGTTGCCAGGGCGATGACCATGATGAAGGCGACGACGGTCCAGAGGAGGGGGCGGCGGTTGTGGAGCTGTCTTAGGAAGGTGAGCATGGATACTGTTTCGGTTTCAGTTTACGTTCGGGTTTCGGGTTCAGTTTCAGTACGGTAGCTGTAACCGTTACTGAAACGCGAACGGAAACTGCGACTGCAACCGGACCTTCCCTCCTATTCCAAAAAAAAGCCCAGTACCCAAACAGGATACTGGGCCCGGTACTAACTAAAAACAGAAAGAACTACTTGTTCTCTTTAGCTCTCTTCTCTTGATACTGCTTAACCATCGTTTCCTGCACGTTCCGCGGAACGGGCGCGTACTTGAGAAACTCCATGGTGAACTCGCCCTTGCCCTGCGTTGCGGAACGCAGATCGGTCGAGTAGCCGAACATTTCGGTGAGCGGCACTTCGGCTTCGCAGACGAAGTACTGCTCAAGCGTCTGGCTGTTCATAATGACGCCACGGCGCTGGTTGACCTGACCCATGACCGAGCCCTGAAATTCTTCAGGAGCCTGCACTTCGAGCTTCATGATCGGCTCGAGCACCACGGGCGCTGCCTTGGCATAAGCTTCGCGGAAGCCCATGATGGAAGCGGTTTTGAAGGCTTGTTCCGACGAGTCGACGTCATGGTAGGACCCTTCGACCAGCACGGCGCGCACGCCGACGATCTGATGGCCGATGAGCGAACCCATCTTGACGGCCTCTAAGAAGCCTTTTTCGCACCCAGGAATGTATTCGCGAGGAATCGAACCGCCCGTCACGTCGTTGACGAACTCGAACTGTTCGACAGCGTCGGCTGGCAGGGGCTCGATGTAACCCACGACTTTACCGTACTGACCGCTACCACCCGTTTGCTTTTTGTGAGTGTAGTTGTACGTACCCTTCTGCGTGATCGTTTCACGGAAGGCGACCTGAGGCTTGCCCACGACCACTTCGCAGGCGTATTCGCGCTTGATGCGTTCGCAGTAAATTTCCAGGTGCAGCTCACCCATGCCGCTGATGATGGTCTGAGCCGATTCTTCGTCGCGATGCACGCGAAGCGTCGGATCTTCCTTCGTAAAGCGGTTGAGGGCCTTCGAGAAATTGCCGGCATTGGCTTTTTCCTTGGGTGCGATAGCCAGGCTGATCACCGCATTCGCGATGTGCATTGAGGTCATCGTGTAATGGACCGTGTCGTCGGTGAATGTGTCGCCCGAAGAGCACTCGACGCCGAAGAGCGCGACGATGTCACCGGCTTGCGCGGTTTCGATGTCGTTCATTTCGTCGGCGTGCATGCGAACCAGGCGCGGAATCTTCACTTTGCGCTGCGTGGTCTGATTGTAGATCACGTCGCCCTTGGCCACTTTGCCCTGGTAGATGCGCATGTAAGTCAGCTGACCGTACTTGCCGTCTTCGAGTTTGAAAGCCAGGCCGACGAATGGTTTGGCAGGGTCGCTGATCAGCTCAACCTTGGCTTCGGCCTTGTCCTGGTCATGGGCTTCGTTGAGGACTTCCATAGGATTCGGAAGATAGTAGCCGACTGCGTCGAGCAGCAGCTGCACGCCCTTGTTCTTGAACGCCGAGCCCATCATCACCGGAGTGAATTTGAGCGACAGCGTGGCTTTGCGAATCACGGGGCGCAGTTCCTGAGCCGTGACTTCCTTGCCGTCCAGGTATTTTTCGGCGACCACGTCGTCGAAGTCGCCCATGGCGGCTACCAGGTCGTCGCGGCGTTTCTTGGCTTCGTCGAAAAGCTCGCTCGGGATGTCTTCTTCACGGATCTTTTCGCCGTTGTCGCCGTCGAAGTAATACGCGCGCATTCCGACCAGGTCGATGATGCCCGCGAACTTGTCCTCGTAGCCGATTGGCATGGTGATCGCGTGGGCGTTGTGGCCCAGCTTTTCACGCAGCTGCTGAATGCCGCGCCAGGGGTTTGCGCCCGCGCGGTCCATCTTGTTGACGAAGCAGATGCGCGGCACCTTGTAGCGCTTCATCTGGCGGTCGACCGTGATCGACTGCGACTGCACGCCCGAAACCGAGCACAGCACGAGAATCGCGCCGTCGAGCACGCGCAGCGAGCGTTCCACTTCCACCGTGAAATCCACGTGGCCTGGAGTGTCAATAATATTGATTTGGATATCTTTCCACACCGCGTACGTCGCGGCGGACTGGATCGTGATGCCCTTTTCGCGTTCCAGATCCATGAAATCCATGGTCGCGCCTACGCCGCTCTTTCCCTTCACTTCTTCGATCTTGTGGATCTTCTTCGTGTAGAAAAGAATACGCTCGGTAAGAGTGGTTTTACCGGAGTCGATGTGCGCGGAAATTCCGATATTACGGACTTTCTCGAGGCCTGCTTGGGACGTAGTAGGGGCAGCCATTAAAGCTCCTTGGGGAATTTAGATAAAACTTAGTATTTTGAACCGCATTATTTAACTAAAACGCTCAGCTAGAGCAAGCAGATAATGGGACATCCGAACGCCCGGTTGCCAGAGACCCCAAAGCGTGCGAATTCTTGTTACCTATGGTGCCCAAGCAGCCCAATGTGCCAAAAGTCATTGTTCAGAAGTTTGGTGGAACTTCGGTCGGTACCATCGAGCGCATTCGGAATGTCGCGAAGTGGATGCTGGCCACTCAAGCCCAAGGGTATCAGGTCGTCGGCGTGGTTTCGGCCATGTCGGGCGATACCAATCGCCTGGTCGATCTGGCCACCCAGCTCAATCCGCAGCCTTGGTCCAAGGAATATGACATGCTGCTGGCCAGTGGCGAGCAGGTGAGCGTGGCGCTTTTGACGCTAGCCATCAATTCCATTGGGGGTAAAGCCCGCGGGCTGCTCGGCCACCAGCTGGGAATTCTAACCGATAGTGTTTATTCCAGCGCGCGCATCAAGCAGATCGATACCAACATCATTCAGGCCGAGCTTGGCCGTGGGGTTATTCCCATTGTCGCTGGCTTTCAGGGCGTGGATGTCGAAAACAACATCACGACGCTGGGACGTGGGGGCAGCGATACCAGCGCGGTCGCCATAGCCGCGGCTCTTCAAGAAAAGGGCGTGGTCGTCGATTGTGAAATTTATACTGACGTTGACGGCGTTTACACGACCGACCCCCGCATCTGCGCCAAGGCGCGCAAGCTCGATACGATTACCTATGAAGAGATGATGGAACTCGCGGGCCTGGGCGCCAAAGTGCTGCAGATCAGGTCAGTCGAGCTGGCTGCAAAATATCAAGTACCGCTGCATGTTCGCAGCTCATTTGACCCGGTCGAAGGCACGCGGGTCGTATCGGAGGGACCTGTGTTGGAGCAAGTCGTAGTGAGTGGCGTTGCCGCCGATATGAATGACGCGAAAGTGACGATCATGAACCTGTCAGACCGGCCCGGTTTGGCTTTTGAAGTTTTCGAGCCGCTGGCCAAGGCTTCGGTGGTCGTTGATGTGATCGTGCAGGCTAGCGCGACCGACAAAGACGGTGGCTTGAGTCTTTCATTTACCTGCCCCAAGCTCGATCTGCCGCGAGCGACGGAAATAGTCGAAACTCAGCTGCGCCCCAAATTCCCCAAAATGCAGATCACCTCTGAGAGCAACCTGGCCAAAGTAAGTGTGGTTGGGGTGGGCATGCGCCACCATCCCGGCGTAGCCGCGAAGATGTTTGGCGTGCTTTCCGAGGCCGGCATTACCATAAAACTCATCAGCACGAGCGAGATCAAAATCACGGTGCTGGTGGACGCCGACAAAGCAAAGCTTGCTGTAGAGCGGCTGCATTCCGCCTTCGATCTCGACAAAATCAGCTAACATTATGTAATTGCTGCATTAAATAAAAGTGCGAATTTGGCCGATGTAATAGTGTATTATTTTAATCAGGTATTACGGGGGCCGACATTCAGAGTAGCAGGCAGATCCTTATTATCGCTTTGATTTACTTGTTCGTGTTGCCTACGGCCGCACTGGCCCAGGTGCGTGATGGCGAAACTGCGATTCCTGCGTGCTCGCGCGGCTCGTTTTTAGTGAGGGGCGGGGTCGATGGGGGCAGTGGCTGCGGACGAGGCCCGGACGGCGCGATTCGAGTGGGCCATTGGGTCTGGCGCGACGATGCAGGCAAGGTACTCTACGAGCTCAGCTATGATGAACAGGGTCGCGAAGATGGCAAAGCCAGCTCATTTGGCGCCGATGGCCGATTGGTTCTGGAGCAGCATTTCGTGCATGGACAGCTTGAAGGCCTTGAAACGCGGTGGTGGCCCGAAAGTGGACACCTGCGCGAGCAGAAAATGTATCGCGGTGGCAAAATACATGGCATTCGCAAGCGCTGGGCCTATGAACCCGGCATTCGCAAAGACTGCAGCAGCGAAAACGGCGCCTGCTGGGTGGGCAGCCAGGAATGCTGGGTCGAT
>JACQAW010000117.1 GCA_016194725.1 Deltaproteobacteria bacterium | reverse complement strand
CGTCCTCCACCAGGAGTATTTTGAAATCCTGTTTCATCTCTAAATCCCCCGACAAGATATGAATGGGTTGGATTTAGACCGGGTAGCCTTAAAAGTCTCTAAAAAAGACCGGCCAGTCTATTAATATAGACCTACTGCGATGCGCAACCAGCGGTTAAGTATATGACTCGCTGAATCAAAGCGTACGACCGGTTTGACATAAATATTTCTTCGCTTGATAATTATGGAATGGAAAAGAGTACAGGACAGCCCATCAAGGGCGGCAACCCAAGACGTCTGTCCCGTACTTTGAAACTTGCTGGCGAGGTAAAAGGCCTCAACCAGTCTGAAGTGGTGATGCACTTACTAGACTGTATTGACCCGGGAGAAAAATCAATGCGATTTTTTTGCCCCTCGCCGGCTTCCGATAAACAAAGCTCTCGGAGGGGCGAATATGGAAAAGGAAGTCTCGAAGTCAGGTCGTAAAGTTAAAGCGCAGCCACAGTTACCGGTAAACGGTAACGTCATGGCACAATGTGGGATTTTTTTTAACCACGAAGTCGTGTCCGCAATCGGCGTAATTGGATTTCAGCGTATCGCTGCGAAACACTCGCCTGATGTCATCGCACCCTTGCTGGCCGCTCTAAAGCAAGATGACGTCGAGGCAGCCGTAAATGTTTTGCGCTCGCTCACCGCCGTACCGCCCACCGAATTCCTAAATGCCGCTGGTTGGATTTGGCAGATGACCCACGAAGCGGCAGCCAATTGGTTCGGACAGCATGGCTTGATCTCGGGCCCAAACGAAACACGTGGTGCTTTCGCTGTACGCGCTTATTTCGACCACCCGGATGCATTTTCATCCGCCGTCCTGAAGTGCATTGAGGAGAACGCCTTTGGTCAGCGTCCATTCAATGTCTTCCAGCCTTGCCGACCGATTCACAACCTCGCCACGAGGCCATTCGACGCTGATGCGGAAACTCAGGCCACCGCTCTCTGCCAAGAGCATTTTGGTTCACGGGGATATGGCCCGCACTGCATCGTGATGCGCCACTCCTACGCGAGGCGCTTGGGTTTCAGTATTGAGCACGGAACTCAGCGGTCAGGCCGCGCGGGCTTCGATCTCTTGGAGAAGGCCGTTACGCGGCAGGACCGCGACAGACGGATGGATTCGATTTTTTTCGACACGAAGTCAAAGACGCTGTGGATTTCTGCCCGCTCCCCGCGTGATGTGAAGTTCTATGTCGACCTCATGGGTACGATCTTGTTCGGTGACGCCGGCATTTTTTCCCTCAGAGTGAAGTTCGACATGTCATTCGCAATCGCCGCTGACCTTGGGGCGCGTCTCGCGAAATTGCAGAGAGGCCGCGCGAAGTCGGTCCGGCTTATTTATCGTGGAATTCAGATGACCGGTCGGAAGAAAAAAATTATCGAGAATGCTGAGGACAGGCATGACTGCATAAGCAGGCATGACGAGTCGTTCGATGGTTTCCATGATTCTGGCACCGTGTTCGGCACCACGCTTCGAGTCGATCTTGCCGGAGAAGGTAATCTCCACCAGGACATCACTGTGAAGAGCGGTTCTGTGCTCACTGGGCCAGGGCTCTCTGACGCCGACCTTCAAAACCTGCTCTTGAGTCTTGGAATCGTAAAGGCTTACACCAATGACTAACGAAGCGTTTCTCAAGATCCTGCGCACGAGTGAGATGCTCGTTCAGTCTGAGGCGGCTTGGAAAAAGTACCTTGGGGACGAGGGAATTGAAAAGTTGTCCGCAGCGGGACCTCTGGTGCGAATGTCGACCTCTGAACTGGATGGTCGGACTGAAACGATGGACTTCGGAGAGGGTGATACCGAGTATCGGATTGAAGTTCGTGACGGCAAGACCAAGGTGTTTCCTATCGATCAGATCGGCGACGCCCGCGAACTTGAAGATGCCCAGCTCAAGCTCTTTCGTCTTGAACGGAGGAGTTTCTTTGAGCTGATCGCCAGGAACAATGGCTTTGCTTTCAACGAAACTTTGTCACCCATTGTGGAGAGGTGCCTGCACGTGGGCACGCGCAAGTTTGATGACCGAAAACTGCACTTGCTCGCATTGTTTGACGAGAGCGATCTGTGCTTGCCTGGTCTTGCGGCATTCTTGCGGGAAAACGAGACAAAGGCATTGGCGACTGTAGTTATGCTACCGGTACAACCGTCTACGGTGCCCTCGGTGCTAAAAGGACTCCGGCGCGTGGCCTATGTCGAGACACCTACTCACGTAACAGCCTGGAAAATTTCCCCGGCTGAATATTGCAAATCAAGTCTGGACTTCACCATTGCAGAAGCGGCCAGCATTCGCGATGACAAGCTGGTGCTCCTCGATATCAAGACAGGGGCGATATTTATTCTTGGTGAGCACGTGAAGATTTCTCCAACCGGCGTGGAGTACAAGTACCTTCGGGCTCTCATAGATGACCCATGCAGTGAACATCCAGGTCAAGATTTTGCTGAAAAGTTTTTGAACTATACTAAACACCATCAAGCCGATGTTACCACGCACATCGGGGACGTGCGGCGACGTGTAAGGGAGAGGTTCAAGCAGACCTTTGGCGACAACACCGCGAAAGTGGAGAAGGCGTCGGAGCTTTTTCTTTCGACTGCTCGTCGCACAATGGTGATCGCAAATCTAAAAAACGCCGATATTCTTCGATGGGGCGAAGGCACGGAATAAAGTCCTCCGGCTTCTTCCCATAGATCTTCTTAAGCAAATTCTTAGACTTAGGCCCGACTAACTATTGCTGTTCACTACGCTGCACCATGCCATTTCCCATAATCGCGCCCAGAGTGATTCTATCTTCCCCATAGCAAAATCAAGTTAACGGAGAACGCAATTTCGCGAACTCCGATTCCCTAGGAGGGAATATGAGACTTGATAAGCCTGAAGTGGATAAAAGAGAAACGGAAGTCGGCGAGCATCGAGGCCAAGAGACGAAGACGGAGCGGCAACTCCACATCTTCGTCAATCGGCAGAAGTTCGACAAGAACCAGAACGTGAAGTCGCACATGACCGTCGACGAGATCGCGCAGCTCGTGGGACTCACCGCCGAGACTGCAGTTGTTCGCCGTTCCAACGACGAACGTAACGACCACGGCTCGCCGCTCTCGGGAACAGTCGAGGTCGAAGACTGTGAGCAGTTCCTAGTTGTCCGGAAAGCGGTCAAAGGCGGACACGGCCACGAAGAGAAGAAACTGGAGCCTCTCCACATCTTCGTCAATCGGCAGAGATTCGACGAGAGCCAAGGCGTGAAACCGCACATGACCGTCGATGAGATCGCGCGGCTCGTGGGACTCACCGCTGAAACGGCAGTTGTTCGCCGTTCTAACGACGCCGTTGATGACCATAGCCCGCCGCTCTCGGGGACGCTCGAAGTCGAAGACTGCGACCAGTTTCTGGTTGTCCGGAAAGCGGTCAAAGGTGGTCACGGCAACGGCTCCCGTATCGAGGCTGAGCTCGCGCTTCTGCGCGGGAGCGGTCAGGTTGTGGAGTACGTGCCTGGTCCCCCTGGAGTGGTTATCTACAAAGCGCTGCCCGTCACCGGGCAGCGCTCCCCACTCGCCTCGACCGATGTGATGGTGCCGGTGTCGCCGGGGTTCCCGGCGGCAATGCTCGATCGCGCAGCCCTGCCTGCCGACTCCCCACTTCTCGGTCGCGTCAGAGGCGCCGTGCAGGAGGAGATCGTCGTAGGGGGACGTCGGTGGAAACTCGTCTCGTACCATCCGCACAACGGCGGCGGCGCGGAACCGTGGAATCCCCAGGTTCACGGCTTTCACTCCTACATCCGTGAGGTTCTCTCTTGGTTGGGTGACCTTCAATGAAAACAATCACTCTTAGAATCACTGAGAACCTATTCGACCGCCTGAAGACGCAAGTCTTCAGGCGGTACCCTTCCCAGGAATGGGCCACCTTCATCGAGTGCGCATGGCACCACGACCCCGAGCACGGTCTCGCCATCAACGTCATCGGCATCCGCGAGCCGCGCGAAGGCGACCTTGACGCAAGCGTCGATCATGTCGAGTTCACTGAACCATATTCACTGAGAATGGCGCTCACGCTCGAAGGCCATCCCTTTGGCGCCGGCGTGGTGCATTCTCACCCAGAGGAGTATCGAGTATTTCCAAGCCTCGTCGATGACGACATGGACTCGTATTTCAGCCAGTTCTTCGACGATTTTGCGAAAGGGCGACCTTACACGAGTCTCATTTTCGCACTCGACGAAAACGGTGTCTTCACATTTTCCGGACGTGTCTGGTTCGAGAACCGTTGGTTGAAAGTCGACAAACTCCTGGTCATTGGCGAAACGATCTCTTCGTATGCGGCTCAGAACGTGAAACCGCGCACCTTGCCGCGCTTGCTCAAAGCGCGTCTTGAGCGTTTCACTTCCGAGCTTGGCGAAGAGGCCGCTGAACGGCTCTGGAACTCGACGGTGACCATTGCGGGATGTGGTGGCACCGGATCACCGGCTGGGCACAGCCTTGCCCGGTCAGGTGTAGGCCGGATCATCTTAATCGACAATGACTACCTGGCGATACACAACTCGGAACGCATTCATGGCGCCTGGGCCGAATACCTCGAACTTGGTTCACCACCACCAAAGGTGCTCCTGCTCGCGGAACTCATCAGGCGCATCAACCCCGACATTGAAGTCATTCCAATCTTCGGAAACCTGTTGCAGGCCGAAATTCGCGGATTGATACTTCAGTCGAGTGTGATCCTGGGCTGTACCGACACCGAGCATGGCATGGTGGCGGTTTCCGAGCTTGCGTATCGCTATCTCGTTCCCGCCTTCCAGGTAAACGTGGCTCTTGAGAGCAAAGAGAAAACTCTCACGGGTGAGATTTTGCAATTCACTCGGTACCTTCCTGGATTCGCCTGCGCGTTTTGCCGCGCCCAAGTGGATTCATGGCGTCTTACAGCGGAACTCATGAGCGAGGACGAGAGGAAGCGGCGCAAGCTCGATGCCCAAGCCGCTGAGAAGCGAGGTGAAAAGGGCGATGCCTACTGGCGTGACACCCCGATCATTCCGACAATCGGCGCGCTGACGACGATCGGTGGTGAGCTAGCAGCGAATTTCGCCATCGGGGCGATAACCGGTCGCTTCAAACCAGCCGCTGACTTCTTCGAGATGAATCTGCTAGCGCCTGACTTGGGCGTGGTATCTGCTCCTCAAAAGCCATTGCCGAGATGTGCCTGCGCAACAATAGTGGGCCATAGTGAACAAGGTGCCAGTAGGGCTATTATTTCCGTGCCCTTACATTGGTCGAAGCCGCGCGTCCTTTAATTAAGATCAGCTGGTGATTACAAAAAACTAAGCGAGAAGCTTCTGTTTCACGGATTGCTTCTCGCTTAGCGTTTTAGATTTTCGCCTTGTTGGCTTCGAGAAAGGTAGCAAACTTGCCGAGGTCCAGCTTTTTCAAAATCGCGATATAGTCATCAACACTGATTGGGGGCTTTTTGAAATGTGTTCGATCTTTTTTGACAAGAGCCAGACACTTATCAGGGTCGAGATCGGCTTGGTCAGACAAAAAATCATCTGGGTGGATCGCTTCAAGGTTGAATTTAGAAAGTTCTGCTTTTGGGAAGTCCTTCAAATTGTAAGTAACGATCAGCTCCGCGCTTCCAACAATTGCCGCAGCAACAACGTGTCGATCCTCTTCGCTGGTCTCCGTTAGAGTTTTTGCTAGTTCTTCGTAACCCGTAACCAGCGCATCTCTGACTGCCTGATCCATGTCTTTTCGAGTTGCCTGAATGTCTGTTGCGAGAGCGGCGAGTTCTCCGTCACTGGCACCCTTCTTCTTTCTAATCTTTACAACGTTGCGTGTCCATTCGTCATGGATGTCGGCAGACCACTTAGCTCTAAAAAGCTCAGAGGATGCCATCCACATCAATAGACTTCGGAGATGCATGGGCACAAGCACACACGCATCGAAGACAACGGTAAAATTACTCAATCCTTTTTGCCCTTAAGCTCTTTCAAGTCTGCCAAATCAAAATGATCTCCCTCGAGAGCCTGAGTACGCTGAGTTATTCTAGCAAGAGCTTCTAGGCGTTCATTCTCATATTTTGATTTGTAGTCGAGCAGGTCGCCAAACTGAATCCGGCGATGCCTTCCAACTTTCTGAAACTTAATATCTCCCTTTTCCAAAAGGCTTATTAAGAATGGACGAGAAACATTTAAAAAGTCCGCGGCCTGTTGCGTGGTCATCACTGCGTGGATCGGAATTAGTGTTACAGCGTTTCCGAGCGCTACTTCTTTGAGAATTTGAACCATCCATTCGATAGCTTTCGGAGGAATGGAAATATGCGAGTCCAGCGCCCTTTTAAGAAAGACTTGAGGACCTTCATGACGTGCGACTGTTTCACGCAGAATTGCATCAAGCTTATCGAATGCGTGCTTGGCTTGTTCAGTTTCAGCTTTTTTAGGCTTCCAAAGGACACCTTCGTCAGCGAGCGCCATTGTCGTCATATTCACTTCCTCCTGTTTCTTAGTATACCATTATTCGAAATAAACGCAATAAACGAAATATTCGAAACCAGCTATATAACTATCGGAAACTTCTACGGAAACCATTAGGCAGTAAAGCTTAATGATTTCAATCAATTAAATAACACCCCTAGTTACTTAAGGTCTTTTCAAGCAATTCCCACCAAGCGCCAATGGCTAACTTGCGCAGAATGGAACTGTTAGGAAGAAGCATCGGAAACCGCTCTCTAAATTGAGCGATCTTTTCGGCCTGCTGCTCAGAAGTAGGAAACGCATCTTGAAAGGCTTTCTCTCGAACGGCGGATTCCTTTTCCTCGCGAATTGCCTCTTCGTTTTCACGACGCTCTTTGTCGGCTTTTGCGTGACTCTGGATTTTGCGGAGTCGCTCTTTTTCCACTTGGCTTGACGCAAGCGGAAGTATGTTCACGATTGCTCTCGCCAAATATGCCATTGGTGAATGGCATTGCTCCCCAGTTCCAGGCGTACCTGTCTGAATGAGAAATCGAAGACTGAGAGAAATCTGCTCTTGGGTGAAATCCGCCTCTAAGCTTTCAAAAGCCTGATACTCAGTCTCTCTCTTTCGTCGCGGCTTTAAATTTGAAAAATAATCTCGAAGCGGTTCCGAGAGATTTGAGAGAGAGATTTTCTTTCTTAAATCTATCGTTTCAGAACTATCTTTCTTATAGGGTGAAATTTCACCCAACCTCACGGGCGGCTTTTGATCCACGGCGTTCATTCCATCCTTGGGCATAGAAGCATCCTGGGATCTTTTTTCATCCGAGGCTTTCGAGAACATATCGTCGCAGATTAATCCGAGGCGATTTGGTGTGTTGTGATCGCCTGGAATCTTTCGCACGAAGCCAGATTTCTCAAGTGTCTGAACTGCATCCAGCACGGCGCGGCCCTGAATTCCTGTCATCCGCTCTATAACACCCTTCGAGAGCGGCACCATGGCGCGATTGAATGAAATCGTCATCCGGGCGATGAGCAGCAACAACTTGATCTCGTTTCGACTCAAGTCCCCACTTACAATTTCCATCAAAATCGAATTCGGAACGCGAGTATATCCGGTCGAAAGTCGCGACTTCACTGAGGTCGCCTCAGTAACGGCGCGATCCTGCTCCGTCGCTCGGCGCGGCTGACTTGCGCGCGGAACCATCAAGGACGCATTCAAATCCGGGGATGGATTTTCATCCAGGGATTTGGCGATGTCCGAGAGTTCTTCCTGATCCTTGGTGCTTTGCTCATCCAGGTTTGCATCTGAACCCCGGGATTTATTCTGAACCTGGGATGAATTCTGTACCGAGGTCTTCGAATCGCTGAGCACAGAATCATTACTAATTTTCTGCTGATCCTTGGATTCAAAAGCATCCTGGGTTGTGGATAAAGCCGTGGATATGTTGATATCCACAGATTTCTTTTCACCCTGGGATGTCGGTGCGGGCGGCGCGCGAAATGCGGGAGCTTGCGCCGGCAGCCTCAGTGGCTTCTTCACTTCTAACGAGTCCATCGCTGCTTTAAGATCTGATTTACTCATGGCTAGCTCCTT
>JACQAW010000116.1 GCA_016194725.1 Deltaproteobacteria bacterium | reverse complement strand
AAGTTCTTTTTGCTTCGGAGATCGACAAGGCTCCCGAGCTGATGCTGAAGTATGGAGTCAGGCACCTGCCCATCGTCGTGTCGGACGACGACATCAAGTACCGGCTGGTGGGAATCGTTTCGATGCGCGACCTGTTCCGCGACCTGGTCTATCAGCTCAAGGAAACCGATGAGCCCATCGTGCCAAAGAAAAAAGCAGGCGCAAAAATTCCCAAGCTGGGCGTCGTGACCCTTGATCCGTATCTGGTGCGGTTTCTGGAAGAAGGCCTGGGCGACAAAGCTGAAGGCCTTTTTCAGGCCTCGTTCGAAGAGCTCAGGCGTGCCACGCTAAAGGCCAACGCGTTTGTGCTCGACCTGGACCATGTACGCCCGGAAGACTGGCTCGACGTCCTGAAAACTTTCAACCGTGACCGCAAAGGCCCCTTCACCGCCATTGTCTTTGATCCCGCGCTTTATGACCCCAAGACCATTCAGATATTAAAGAAGCTCAGGGACTCGCAAAATTTCTGCTCGTTCACGAAACCGCTGCCGGTGCCGGTCATTTTCCACAAGCTGATCCCATTTCTATGAGCGCTTAGAGGCTGTTTCAGTAGTTGCTGAGAAAAACTTTTGTGGCCACCGCGACGCTTTGATTCAGGTAGTTTCGGTCAGTGTAATCAGTCGGTCCGATATTGCTGTAGATGCGTTCCCACTGGTACCAGGCCATGAGCTGCAAATAAGGTACGATCGGTACGGTGATCATGGGCTGCAGCGTCACCAGCGTGTCGGCGCGTCCCTTGGCCACCTGAGAACCGTCGATTGGCGAGGTGTAATTCGAAACACTGCTGTCTTTGCGATAGACGATCTTGGGGTTGAACGCCAGCGTGAAAAGCTTGAAGTCGTACTGCATGCCCAGGGCCAGCCCCATGTCGGTATGCGAGTTGGGAATGCCAACCGAGATCGCGTCGTTTTCGGCATCAACGTGCTCAATTGAAATGAGGGATTTGAAGGTCCAGGCCGGCGGAAAAAACTCCCAGCTGTATTCAAATCTGAAGTGCTCGCCCTGCTGCGCGCGCAGCGCCGACGGCGCAAGCTTGTCGAAAAAAATCAGGCCCTGCACCGACTGCTTGTAGACGGGCCGGTAAATCACGCCCAGCACGCCGATACCGTACTCGGTGCGAAACTTCGACCACCCGCATGGCGGCGCGAACGTCGAGCTCGTGCCCCAGGAAGTCGAACTGATGCGCGGAAAAATAGGTGTTGTCGGTCAACGTATAAATGGCTGCCATTGAACCCCAGCGCGTCCAGCGCTGCGCGCTCATGTTGACTCGCAGGTGCGATGCGGCGGAAGGCTTGGAAGGAATCGCCGTCAGGTCGGGGTACTTGGGGTTGCTTTGCCGGCCACCGCCAATCATGGCGCTGCCGTAAAAGGTATTGGGCGAAAGCGAGATCGGCTCGTCTTTCTCGATTCGTCCCGCGAGGTATTCCGTGGCCATGAAGCGCATGTACGGGTGCCGCGCCAGCATGAGCACCTTGCGAAACAGCGGCTCGGCGCTGGCCGGATTCTTCTTCCAACGATATTTCGCGTGCAGCAGCACGATCAGGTCGCCCGTAGGCTCCCTGGCTTCGGCCTTGGCAAACAGCGACTCGGCCACGTTTCCGGGCGGATCGCAAAACGCAAAAACCGCCATGACGTTGGGCCGCAGCGAATCGTACTGATCAGGTCGCACCTTCTTGCGCACAGCATCGCAACGCCCGTCAGAGTAAAGCTCGACAATCGACTGCTGCACCTCGGGCGAAACTTTCGCATTCATGGCGCTTTCGGCGTTCGTGATCAGAGACAGCAAAACTAGAAGTATGGTCACAGTAACTCGATCATACTTTGGCTCAGGATTTGAAGCATTGATAATACGCAGTTAACGCTACGCGATATTCATTCAAATTATTGACTGCAATATGTCCTGCGTTGTACCCCCGTCTTGAGTACTCAAATTCTGACAAGGGGCAACGCCATGTTCGTTCTCATTCCACTTCTTATGCTGACTGCACCGGCCCAGGCCTATTACGGCCGGCACTCAACCGAAGCGGTTCTTACCTACCATGGCGATGCCGACGTGCGCTGGACTGGCCCAGCGAGTGTTGCCCTTCTCAACAGCCGCGCCCCCGAACATGGCCAGGCCCTTGAACGCATTCATGAGCAGGTGCAGCACCTCATGGGAACGTTTCAGTCTGAATCTTTTCGCCATGAAACGCAGGCGGCCGGAGCTCTGGGCGAAACCTACGAGGTTCGATTTACCGAGGTGGCTCGGGGCAGCGCTCCAGGACGGATGCGCCTGAGTTACGACTTTCGCGGCGTGGTCGTATTTCAAAAGGAAGTCTTCAGCGGTCACGAGTCCAAGCTCATTCCGGTGCGGCTGCCGCTGGCGCCCGACCTGATCTATGGTTTAAGCCTGGTGCGCAACCATGGCAAAGACCGCAGCCGCTGTACCGACCGTGAGTTCAACGGCGAAGACGACTTCTGGTATTACTGGGACCCCGAAATGCCAAGCTGTCCCCTGGCAGGCAATGAGCAGGACGTGCTGCGCATTACCGGCAAGCTGACAAGGCTGGCCAACACCCGAGTCACGTATCCGGAATACGACCGCTTGTATGGCGATAACGGCAACGGCAACGCGTTGGATATCGCCGTTTTCATCGGCTATATTCGCGATCAGGATGGGGATGGCGCGCGGCCCAGCCGACGCGACGAAGCGCTGCGGGCGCTCAAGTACATCGACCGGGATCTAATGCAGCGTGAGTTCGACCTGGTCGAAGAGAAGAATTTTTTTCGCGTGGACCCGGACGGCGCGGTTTCAGACGGCATAAATTTTCTGCATCGGTATCGCAAGGCCGTGGCCACCGCTGGCGGCACACTTGACGTGCGGATTGAGGTTTTACTGGCCGATACCGACATGGAGTCCACGGACGAAACATTCCACCACTATCTGGTGCCGGCCCTGCGCAAAGCCGATATTCTCGTCTATGACGGACATTCGAACCTGGGAGCCAACTTCGACCTCAACAAGCTACCACCGGTTGCCTTCAATCCGAACAAATACCAGATCTTCTTTTTCAACGGCTGCAGCACGTACCCATACGTCAATGGCATGTACTTTCGCGCCAAGGGCGGAACGCTGAACACGGAAATCGTGACAGCTGGATTGCCCACCTTTGCCGAAAGCTCTGGCCCCAACGCCATGGCGTTCATGGATCACTTTCTGGAAGGCGAAACGCTGAGCTACCAGAAGATACTCACCGATCTGGAAGACTCCAACGGCAATACGGGCACCTATCTTATCGGCGTAAAAGGCGATGAAGACAATACGTGGACGCCGGGACGTTAATACCCAAGCTGGGGCTACGGTGCTTCTTGAGCAATACTTGTCTTGGCCAGCCACTTGCGAACGGCCACCAGAAGCTTTTCGTTTCCGGGATCGGCCTCGATTCCGCAAATCCCGACTGCTCGAGCATTTTGCGCGCGATCATGCGGCTTGCCGTGTCGTCGTCGACAATCAAAATGCGCTCGCCCTTTGCTTTGCCCATATCAGAACGTGGTCGAACCACCCGTTCCGCCACCGACTCCGAAGGAGCCGCCGGTCGTCGTGCCACCGTAAGGCGAAGCGCCATATCCCGATATTCCAGTGCCCATCATTTGCTGATACAGCTGAGTGTAGCGCATCTGCAATGTGCTTAGCTGCTGCTGAATGATCTGGGCCGAGGCTGCGCTGCCGTTGGCACCATAGCCAATGCCACCCTGCCCCCAGCTACCCTGCATGGATGGACCATACATTCCGCCGCCGGTATTGGCACCCCAGCCTGGAAATCCAGGACCGCCTGGAAAACCAGGACCATAGGAACTGGGTGCGCCATACATTGGACCACTGGGGCTTCCAGGAAAACCTGGTGCAAACCCCGGAACTCCGAAAGGCGAGCCACCGAATGGTGAACCACCAAATGGCGAGCCACCAAATGGCGAGCCACCGAATGGGGAGCCACCGAATGGAGAGCCGCCAAATGGGGAGCCACCGAATGGAGAGCCACCGAATGGAGAGCCACCGAATGGGGAGCCACCGAATGGAGAGCCGCCGAATGGGGAGCCACCGAATGGAGAGCCGCCGAATGGGGAGCCGCCAAATGGGGAGCCACCGAATGGGGAGCCACCGAATGGAGAGCCGCCGAATGGGGAGCCACCGAATGGAGAGCCGCCGAATGGGGAGCCGCCGAATGGGGAACCACCGTATGGCATTCCGCCGAACGGAGAGCCGCCGAAAGGCATTCCACCCATCGGCATTCCGCCATACGGCGATCCCATGTACTGGCCGTAGGGGTTAAAACCCATTCCCATCATGGCTCCGGCGCCATAAGGAGTCGCACCAGAAAAAGGGCTGCCCCAAAATGACGTGTTCATCCCATTGCCAAAAATTGAAGTCGGCCCCGGCGCTTGCGGAATATAATACGGAACACCGGTAAAGGGACCGTTGATCATTCCACCGTTCATTCCAGGGAAAATGCCGCCATTCGGAAACAAGCCCGGACTTCCCACTCCGAACCCGCCGGAAAAACCAATCTGGCCGCCCATTCCCATGCCGGGCATTCCCATACCCATGCCATATGGGCTGCCACCGTAGCCACCCATGCCGCCGATGCCCATGCCATATGGGCTGCCACCGTAGCCACCCATGCCGCCGATGCCCATGCCTAAGCCAATTCCGCCACCGTAACCAATGCCGCCCATTCCGCCCATTCCACCATACATGAATGGATTTCCGCCCATGCCGCCCATGGACGACCCATACATGCCGCCATATTGACTGGGCGGAACAAAGGGAATGCCCAGCTTGGTCGCGTTATTGACGTAGGTGGCGTACGAGGCGTTATAGCCTTTGGTCATGTCGCTCTGGGCTTTGTAGCCCAGATAGCTATTCAAGCCACCCAGTAAAAGCGAGCCGCCCACGCCCACGCCCATCATGATCTTTTCAAACGTGCTGGGCTCGCGCGGCTCCAAATTCAACGCGCCATTGAAACCGGCGAGCTTGTTTTTCTGCTCGGACTTCGCGCATTCGGGGCAATCTTCAACCATCGACGCCAGGTCGTCATTCAGCTTCCCAACTGCGTTCTCCTGGTCCTTCACGTCGCCTTCAAGCTGAGTGAGATCGTCTTCGACTTTAATGAGGTCCAGATCGCGCCATACCATCCAGCAGTCGTCAAGGCTGGCGCGGTTCGAAGCCGTCATGGCGTCCTTGTAACAACCTTTATTCTTGAAGATGCGGTAGCAAATCGTTTCCGAAGGCTGCGGCGACACTTCGCAGTTGCCTTCTTTGCAGGGGTTCGGCTCGGGAAGGTTCTTGGAATGATTGCAAACCCTGTCGGCCAGAGCACCGCAAGTATCGCAGCTGCCCTGCCCGGGAAACGGACCTCGCTGCGTGGTCAGCTTGCGCTTTTTCTTTTTCAAGTCATCAAGCTTGTCCTTGGAGTTTTTCAGATCGCTCTTTTCGGATTTGATGCGTGCTTTTAGCGCTTTGTAATCCGCGGCATCGTAGGCGAAAGCTGGCGTGACGGATGTCAGCAGCAGACTCAAAACTACACCGACAGAAATGATTCTCTTCATGCCCACGCGCGATCCTCCAGCAATAGCCAGCCTAGAGAATACTATAATTCAGCGCCGAAAGAGCCGTGGGCCAAGCTTGCCCAGCTGCGGAATATTCCAGGTCTCGGGCACTCACCCCGGCAAGAGCTGCCCGGCGATTGGCATGCGTGAAAAAAATGCGGGAGCCGCACCGGATCGAAAATCCGGGCGGCCTTTCTAGGTAGGATATGCAGTTAGGCACGCTCTCGGGAGTACTACCCCGGAAAGCGAAAGGCAGGCTGGGAAAGGTGGGTCTGGGTGCGGTGGGAGACCTGGGACATGAGCGGCGCTACCAGAAGCGTTTAAGCTAAAACTTAAACGCTCTGGGCCGGCGGCGCTCAATGAAAATCGGCAGAAAATTTTTAAGCGGCGACCACCTCGTGGTAATCGACGATGATGCAATTGCGTCCCGAGCTCTTCGCGCGGTACAGGGCGGCATCTGCGCGCCCAATGAGACTGTCGGCCTCGAACCCGAACTCGTGGGATGAGGCGACTCCCACACTCAGCGTAACTTTGAACTCAACTTTGGCGCGAGAAACCATGCGGTGGCTTTCGACAACTGAGCGGATGCGTTCTGCAACCGCCTGGGCTTCAACTTTACCCCCCTGCATGGCTACGATGATTTCCTCACCGCCATAGCGGCCTGCCAAGTCTTCTGGCCGCATGAACCTGCTTACCAACTCGCTTATCTGCTGCAACACGACGTCTCCGGTCTGATGACCGTGGGTATCGTTCACGCTCTTGAAGTGATCAACGTCGATCATCATCACGTGAACTTCGCGGCCTTCAGCCGCTGAATTTTGGACGAGGTTATGGAGTTTCACCATGAATGCGCCCCGGCGCAACAGCCGGGTGAGGTCATCCGTTTCCACACACTTACGGAGCAGGCTCAGGTTTGAGACTGCTTTCTGATAGTTTGCTTCCAAAACCATCAGACTCCGTTCAAGTTCGGTAATCACGATTTCCAGAGCTTCCTGCTTGGGGGAACCTGCTTTCGTCAGCGTCTTCATGACTCCATAACCTCACTTTGGGTTCAACGCCGCCAACCTGGCTGCGTTTACGTTCCACGGTTCTAATCTATTTCACGCAACGTGCCGCAGCCAAGCACTTGAAATCACGCGCACCTGGACCCCGGTTACCCTGTGTCTTCGTGACACAGGTGTAGTCGCCGCTACCTCAGCTAAGTCTTATTGATTGAATTTCAGAGGCAGCGTGACCTCGAATCGGTCCTTCAGATTTCCGCCGTGCTTTTCAATGATCTGGCGGGCGATGTAGCGTGAGGGTGAGGTTTTTTCATTGAACGGTTTATACTCGCCGGTCAGCAGAACTGAAGCGGTATTTCCTTCGGGCTCGGGACGCAGCACCAGCGAAACCGAGACTGCTTCGGCCAGCAGGCACCCAAACGCCTGAGTCAGCTTGCCAACGTCCCAATCGCCCCATACGGGCTGCGCCGGCAGGTCGACTTCCCGCACCTGTGCCTCGTTGCGCGCCGTCGCGTCGATCAGGATCGGGCGCAGGTCGGCATGCTGCCGCTCGATATTCAGCAGCCCGCTTTGCGCCAGCGAAATTTCATAAAGGTTGTCGGCCAGGCCCACGAGCTTGTCGATCTGTTCGATGAGTATCGTGATGTTGCGCGCCGTGCGCTCGGGCTGGGTGGCCAGCGTGCCTTTTTCCAGACTCGTTTTGAAAATCTGCCCAAGAATGCGCAACGATGTCAGCGGAGTTTTGAAATCATGCCGAATCAGCCGCAGGGCCCGAACGCCCGCGTCGTCAGGAGATTCGTCGGTAACACGGGCAACGCCCTCGGCCTCGTCTTTTTTTTCGGCTTCATCCATGCCGTCAATCTAGCGAATCCAAACGAGGAGGTCAAAAAGCTGCGCGTTGCTCAGCTCGCCTCTTTGTTGCGGAATAGTTCGGGCTCGATGGTATAGCGCTTCAGCATGCGCAGCAAGTTCGCCCGATCCAGCCGCAGCACGCGGGCTACCGCCGACACGTTGCCCTGTTCGGCGCTGAGCGTCTGTATCAGGATCTGACGCACCAGGCGCTCGTCCATTTCCTTGCGCAAGTCGGACAGGCTCTTGTCCGACGTCTTTGGAAAGTTCAACACGATGCCGCTGGCGTCGGAAGTCGCATCTCCGTTTTTACCCGCATTCGGCCTGTCAGCTGCGCCGTTGACCTCTGCCGTCGTGCCCCCATCGGTATTTCGGGCATGCAGGTGCTCCTGACGCAGATGCGAGAGCTCGAGGACCGGGCCTTTTTCCAGAATCACGGCTCGCTCGACCACGCTCTTCAGCTCGCGAATGTTTCCCGGCCATTTGTAGCCGGCCAAGGCACGCAAGGCGTTGGGCGAAAAACCATTAAATTTCTTGCCACGTCCTAACGATACCTGGTTCAGAAAAAAGTGCGCAAGCACCTCAATGTCGTCCGGGCGGCTTCGCAGGGGCGCCACGGCCAGCGGCAGCGTATTCAGGCGGTAGTAAAGGTCTTCGCGAAAAGTCTGTGCGCTGACCATTTTGGCCAGGTCGCGGTTGGTCGCGGCGATAATGTGCGGCTTGACCGCAATATCGGTGGTGCCGCCCAATCGCCGAATCACGCGTTCCTGCAGCGCCCGCAAAAGCTTGGCCTGCATGCGCAGCTCCATTTCGCCGATTTCGTCCAGAAAGAGCGTGCCGCCGCTGGCAAGCTCGAACAGCCCAAGCTTGCGGGTCTGGGCACCCGTAAAGGCGCCTTTCTCGTAGCCGAAAAGCTCGCTTTCAAGCAACGTGTCCGGAAACGCGGCACAGTTGATGGCGACAAAGGGCTTGTCTTTCGGAAAAGCAATCGCATGCATGTAGCGGGCTACCATTTCCTTGCCCGTGCCGCTTTCGCCGGTTACCAGCACCACTGGGTCATTGTCACCCACGAAGCTTTCGGCCACGGTGCGCGCCATCGACTTCAAGCCTTCGATGTGCGACGACTTCCCTATCAGAATATCCTCAGCGCCATTTCCCCCTGCCGACGTCGCGTTGCGCCCCAGCAGCTCGGTTTTGACCTCGAGCTGGCTTGCCAGCCGTTTATTGGCCTCGTCGAGATTCGAAAGCAGCTGCGCGTTCGCGCGACGCAGCTCTTCGCGCTCGATGGCACGCTTGACGACAACGGCGATTTCCTCCATGTCGAAAGGCTTTTCCAGGTAGTCAAAGGCGCCGCGATGAATGGCCTCGATGGCGCATTCTTTTTCGACGTGCCCGGTGATCATGATGATCGGGCACTCCTGGCCCCGCTTGCGAAGCTCGGTGATGAGCTGAAAGCCGTCCAGGCCCGGCATCTTGATGTCGGTTACGATTACCGTGGGGTGCGTTCTCACCGCGGCTTCCACCGCCTTGGCGCCGTCCTCGGCCGTTGTCACCGCCCAACCCTCGCGCGAAAACCGGGTCGCGAGCAGCTTGCGAATCGCCTCTTCATCATCGACTACCAAAATCTGTGTTCCCATGCCTTGTCCTCGTCTAGTGCTTCCGATAATCCACCGGAAGTTTAATCGTAAAAAGCGTTCCCCGCCCCACGGCCGACTCCACCAAAATCGAAGCGTTGATGCGGTTCAGAATTCCATAAGAGATCGAAAGCCCCAGTCCCATGCCCTTGCCCACTTCCTTGGTGGTGAAGAAGGGATTGAAAATCTTGCCCTTGCTGGTTTCGGCAATGCCCACGCCATTGTCGGAAAAACGAATTTCGACCAGCTTTCCACCCTCGCTCTGGGTGTGAATCTCGATGAGCCCACTGTTCTCGCGTTTGGCTTCGATGGCGTCGCGGGCGTTGGTGGTCAGATTGATGAACACCTGCTCCAGCTGAAAAGGGTTGCAGTAAACTTCGGGCAGGCCGGTGCCATAATGTTTTTCGACGCGGATGCCACGGCTGCGCAGCTGCTTGTCCAGCATGACAAGCGACTCGTCAATCACCGCGTTCACGTCGACCCATTTGAAATCCTCGGTGCTCTTACGAGTGAAGTTGCGCAGGTGCGAGATAATGCGCTCCATCTTGTCGGCACCCTGCACCACCTCGGTCAGGCAGTAGTTCAGATGCTCGGAATTGGGCGCGGTGGCATCGGTGGCGGCAATCGCCTCTTGCGCAAAACCCTTCACGACGGTCAGCGGCTGATTGAGCTCGTGGGCTATACCGGCGGCAAGCTCGCCCAACGCGGCCAGCTTGCCCGACTGTACCAGCGTTTCCTGCATCGACTTGAGTTCGGCGTTCGCTTTTTCCAGGCTCACGAAAGCGTTGCGCAGCTCGGTGTGCTTGGTAATCAGGTCGCGCTCCATGTTCTTTTTCTCGGCGATGTCGCGAATAATGCACATCGATACGCGCGAGTCATTCAGGCGCGAGGTACGCGCCGAAAGGCTGACGAATCGGGGATAGCCGTCTTTTGCCTTGAGCACGATGTCTTCGAAGAGCCCGTTGTTTTCAACATGCGCCCAGCTGAGCGGTTGGCTGAAGACCGGCGCGGCGTCGTGCACGGGAAAGAGCATCTCAGCGCTCTTGTGCAGCAGCTCCTCGCGCAGGTACCCCGTAAGCTCCAGAGCCGCGTTGTTGGCAGCGGTAATTTCGCCATGATTCAGGTCGATGACGATAATGGCGTCATTGGCATTTTCAAACAAGACCTCGAAGTTATCCTTCTCGCTGGCGACTTCGCCGGCATCCGTACGACGCCGTACGGCAAGGCCCGCGGAAGGCTTTACGCCTTTTCCCCCGGGCAGGATCTGAAGCCGCTTCGCTGATTTTCTGTTAACAGCCATGAATTCCCATCATCATTATCAGGCTTTGACGGCCAAAAACGAGCCGGCCTTTTTCATCTCTTCCAAGGTTTGCGCTTTGATTTGTTCCAGGTCGCTCGGCGTAAGGCCCAGCGCCTCGTACATATAAGGTTTCATATTGCCGTCCGAGTAATCGCCCGAGTGGCCGATTCCGATGTTCACCACCAGCGCATTGGCCAGCGAAACGATATAAATCGGGGGTTTGGTTCCCGGCAAAATGGTGGCCGCCGTGCGCACGTCCAGGTGATGGTAGCGGATTGCGCTGCGAATAACGGCGGGCAGTCCCCACTTCGCCGCGATATACTCCCCAAGAAAGGCATGGTTGGGAACGTCAAGCGCGCCTTCGGCCTCGATGAAGCTTATTTTATGCTCGCGGGCGTACTGCACCACATTGACGAACATGTCGTGGGCTATTTCGTGCATGACGATCTTTCCGATGTCGTGCAGCAGGCCACACGTAAAACATTCCTCGGGCTTGGAGTATTTGACCCGCTTGGCGATCAGCTCGCTGCAGACCGCGGTGGCCAGGGCATGGCGCCAAAAATCGACCAGCGGAAATTCCTGGTCACCTTCGCCCGGGAAAAGCGAAAATACGCTCAGGCCCAGCACCAGCTGCGCCAGCGTATTGAATCCCAGAAAGGCCAGCGCCCGGCGCACGTCGGTAACTTCGCCTGGAATGCCATAGTAGGATGAGTTGATGAGCTTCAGGACCTTGGCGGTGAGCACCTGGTCCTTCTTTAGAATTCCTGCAATGTCCGCCGCGCTGGAGTTGGGATTGTTAATCAGGTCATTCACCTTGCTGGCCACGATGGGCAGCGTGGGAATGTCGTTTAACTTCTCGAGCAGTTTATTGAACCCTTTTGGGACCTGAGCATCTGCAAACGCCGGCTTGGACATTCTGGGAATCCCTCCGCACCATGACCTGACAACTTCCTATCGGAAGCACCTGTGTCGGCATTGACGCGGAATAAATTTCCCGGTTGTTCCCCGTTACTTGAAGCTCGTGGGCACGTTGGGGGCCCGGGTTACGTCGAGATACACGGGCGGGCCCTTGATCTGAGCGCTCAGATTCATGAGCAAGGGCATGATGATCGGATCACCCAGCATCATGAACAGCAGCGTGGTAAAGACACCGGGGTGCATGATGTCGTTGAAAGTCGCGAAATTCACGCTGACAACGAACTTATTGCAAGCGGCCTCGCTCTTCGAAGAGTCGGCCATGCAACGCTTGAGCTCGCTGAAATCATATTTCTTCGAATTCTTGAGAACAGAAGCCTTGAGCTGCCCGATGCGGGCGGCGTCACTTTCAAAAAACCTGATCCAGGCCAGCACCTGGGCCGCGCTGAAACGTTTTTGAAAGAAGTCCTGGCCTTCGATGGAAAAAAGCACGCCCTGATCCTGAATCGCGTACTTCGCGTTCAGCTCGGTAAGCGCTGGAACAACCTTGGCGCAGGCCGAGGCAGCAGCCGTCAAGCGACGGGTAGCTTCGGCCGGGCCGTCGCCAACGCTGAAAATCTGCTGTTTATCCGACTGCGAGTAGCTCGAATACGTGCCCAGACGAATGTCGGTCACGGGAGTGCGGCATTCACGCGAATAGTCATCCAGGGCGGCGATGAACTTGGTGCTCTTGATGGCGCCCGCCCATTGGTTCACCATGCCCGGCGTCAGGCGCCCGTGAAAAATGTCGTCCGTATTGACCGAAACTGTGTGGGGCGCGGCGCTGCCGGTGGCATCCTGCACACCGGCGGCAATCGCTTCGCACTGCGCGGGCAGGGCGGCGAGCTTCGAAAGCAGGCTTGGCTCAAATGTATCGACCATCAAATCGCCCGACGAGGGAAACGTGGACGTGGTCAGGTTGATTTTGGTTACCTTGATCGAACATTTCTCGAGCAGCTGCGGAAAAGCCCCGTAGAAAGCCGAGCTGTCGATGGCATTCAAAGTGCGTTCGACGTCGCCCTTTTTCTCGTTCAGCACCCAGTTCGAGATGTCGACGTCGACACCCAGGTTTTGAATGATCGCACTGATGTGGTCGCTCATCGAAGCGGTAAGCTTGCCCGAGGCCGCCAGCTGATCGGCCGACGGATGTTTCGACCTCGTCTCGTAGGCCCTCAGATCGCTGGCGAAAACCGCGGTAAAACCTAAAAACGCGACAATGACCCATTTGGCGATAATCATAAAAAATCCTCCGGAACAGGCCGCCAATGTGCATACGGTGTGCCCCCCGTTTAATTCATTAAAATCAGCACTTAGACCCCGAAAAAGGCCTGAAAAGCGTCGAGGCGCGCGACACCCCTGTATTATTTACCGGGTCCCGGCAGCAGCGGCTCAAAAGGCCGCAATGCCCGTCCTGGCGTGGGCAGAAGGCCCAGTAAACTGAATCAGTTCACAGGTCAGATCACCGGTTACGGGTCACCGTTCACGAGCTGGACCCCGGGCGGCGCCTTCAAGCCCCGTCAAACAGCGACCGCAGCTTGCCGCGGTTGATTACGCCATTGGGCGTGCGTGGCATGACGTCCGTGAAGAAAATCGCGCCTGGCATCTTCTGCACCGGAAGCCGCGTCTTCAGATGCTCGCGCACCTCGACCTCGTTTAGCTTGGCACCCGCCACGCGTTCGATGACGACCGCGGTAATCGGTTTGCCCAGGCGGTCGCCGGTTCCGATGAAAGCGCATTCGGCCACCTGGGGTATCGTGCGCACCACCGGCTCGATTTCGCGCGGCTTGACCTTCTTGCCGGCCACCGTAACCATGTCGTTTTTGCGGTCATGAAAGGTCACCCGGCCCTCGGAGTCGATGGCCACGATGTCGCCCGTATGCAGCCAGGTGCCGCGCACCGCGAACTTTTGCTCTTCGGGCAGGTTCAGGTATTTGCTCATCAGCTGCGGGCCCATGACCAGCAGATGCCCAAGCTGCGGCTTTTTTTTATCAATCTCGTCATTGCCGTCGTCCACCAACCGCAGCTTCGCGGCCGTTACCGCCGGCCCAAGAAATCCCGGCTTGGCGGCATCCACGGGCGTGTCGGGTGACGACATCGCCACGGTTCCCAGATACTCGGTCAGCCCATACGAGTTCAGAATGGCTACCTTACAAGCCCGTTTCAGCAGATCCCAGAATGGTTTTTCAAAGGGCAACTGGTTGTCGATGCAGAAAAACTTGAGCGGCACGATGGGAATCTTATTTTCGATCGAAAACGTCAGTAAACCTTCAAGCTCGCGCACCAGCGGCGCCATGCGCGTGACCCGCTGCTCGACCAGCTGGCTCAGCACCGCCGGCGGCTCGGTGTGGTCGGACAGAAGTACCGAGGCACCGGCAGCCAGGGGCGCCAGTAGAAAGTGAATCAGGTTGAACGAGTCACTATAGGGATACTGCGTGAAAACCGTGTCGGTGCCATTGAGCTTTGCCGCCATCTTGACCGAGTTCACGGCTTGAATCAGTGCCGTGTGGTTGAACAGGCACCCCTTCACCTTGCCCGAGGTTCCGGGGGTGTAGAGCAATAGTATCTCGTCCTTTTCAACGGGCACGTGTGCCGCCGGCGGCGAATAGGTAGGGTCATATTCCGCGCAGCGTTTGCTTTCAATGTCGATCACCTTGATGGCCGACAGGCCGTTTTCGCGCAGCAAGGTATTGAGCGCCTTTAAATGGTCGCTCGAACATAGAATTACGGTGATACCCGCGTCCTTGATCTTGAACAGGTTGTCGGCAGGCACCGCAGTGGGATTCAGCGGCACCACGCAGCTTTTCGTGTTCGTGAGCGCAATGATGCTGCAGGCAAGCTGGGGGCAAGCCGACATCCATAGTCCGACGCGCAGGCCGTGCCCGATTTCTTTTTGCAGATAATAGGAAAAGCGGCTCGATGTTTCCCAGAAATCCTTGTACGTATAGCCGTTATCCAGGTATTTGAATGCGATCTTCGCGCCGTTTTTAAGGGCGACCGGCGCAAATATTTGTGAAATGAGCATGATAATCCATTTTCCCGAACCATCGTACTTCCGTCAAAGAAAAAGGGGTCGCCACTACCGATGACTAGGCAGGTAACCACCGCGGTTCTTTTTTTTAACAAACCCGCCATGACTGCACGCTGCATTGCGAGCGTCAGCCGAGCTTTGAGATTCCCCGCCCCCGAACGAAGCCGCATTCTCATGATTGACAACGGTTCCGTTATTCCCTATAGCGGCACCGAACCCACCGTGCGACTTGACCCCAACCAGGGGTTCTCGCGGGGAATGAATGCCGGGCTAAGGGCCGCGTTTGCCAATTCCACGACAGACTCGGTGCTGCTGCTGTCCAATGACGCCGAGCTTGCCGCCGATTTTTTCGCGGCTCTGGAGCTGCTGCCTCAAACACCGGCGCCGGTCATTCTGTGCCCAGCCGTATATTATCTTTCCGATCGCTCCAAGCCCGCCTACACCCACGGCAAGCTCGAGAAAGTTACCGGCGCGCTATCGCACCATTTTGACCCGGCGATGACGCAGATTCAATTTCCCGACTACTACCCCGCTGCCGCGACACTATGGAACCGCGCGGCCTTTGAGCGGCTGGGTGGGTTTGACGAGCGTTATTTTTGCTACTGGGAAGACGTCGAGCTCAGCCTGCGTTGCCAGCAGCTTGCCGTGCAGCTGCTGCCTGCTCCCACGCTTCGAATTCACCACCTGGGAAGAGGCACAACCGGTGGAAAGAAAAGCTATTCCGGGCATTTTGAACGCGGTCGCGCGCTTACGATGGAAATACTGAACAGTCGCGGCTAGAGCCTCCCTTGCAGATCTATGATACTATGAAGCCAGATATCGTGCGGAGCACACCGTGAACCCTGTAACCCCTGAATCCCCGGAATCCAAAGACAAATGGATTAAAAGCATCGCCATCGGCGGCAACATGATGGCCACCACCATTTATGCCCCCGCGCTGATAGAAGACGCGCGCCAACGCCACAAGCTGGGCAGAACCGAAACACGGGCGCTGGGCGAAGCGCTCATGGCCTCATTGCTGCTGGCTTCGACCTGCCGCTCGGGCGAACGCGTCAGCCTGTCCATCAAAGGCGATAAATTCCTAAAGCAGTGCATCGCCGATGCGAACCCCAACGGCACCGTGCGTGGGTTTGTCATCGCCAAAGAGCTCGACTCCGATATCGACATCGAAATGGGGCCCTGGCAGCACGGCCT
>JACQAW010000115.1 GCA_016194725.1 Deltaproteobacteria bacterium | reverse complement strand
GTCCTTGATGTCGACCGGCGCAAAATACCGATCGTAAATCAGCTCGTACGTCACGATGCCCACGACGGCGACTTTGATGCCACCGACGTTGAGAATCTGATAAGGAGTGACGTACTTGGAAAATTCAGCGGCTCGGGGGTATTTCGCGAGGTCCAGGTTGGCGCCCAGAATCGGAAAGGTGGGCTTCACCTGCGTGAACAGCTTGAGCATCTGGTCAGGGCCGCTGAGCCAGTCATGGTTGCCAATCACCGCGGCGTCGTAACCCAGCTCATTCATGATCTCGAGCGAGGTGCGTCCCGCATCGAGGTTGTAATAGATGTTGCCCTCGGACCAGTCGCCACCGTCGAGCAGCAGCGAGTTCTGCGCCTGGGCACGCTGGCGTCGAATTTCGGTGGCCAGCCGGCCAATGCCGCCGAGGCCCATTGGCCCTTTATCGGCCTGGTAATGCGAATGCACGTCATTCGTGTGAAGAATGGTCAGGGGTACCTGCGACGCCTCCGCGCCTGGCGAAAGACCTGAGAAACCCAAAGCCACCAAAACAACACCAACTGCGAATGCCACGCACGTCCGTCGTTCCATGAATCCCCCAAATTTTTATGTCGCTCTTAAATCGCTACCGGGCAAGTTACCGATCGGCAAGCTTTAGTTCGCTTGACTGCATTGCACGGGCATTGTTAGTGTTCGGCTATATATGAGTCCGGAAGTAACTTCTCCCAGTGGGCCCAAACCGGTCGCAGATCTTGCGAAGCGTCTGGGTTATGAATTTAAAGATGCCAGGCTTCTTGAGCTTGCGTGCATTCACAAGTCTTATGGAAACGAGCACCGTTCCAGCGAACCCGTGAGTGTACGCGACAACGAGCGTTTCGAGTTTCTGGGCGATGCCGTACTCGACCTGATTGTTTCCCAAATCCTGCTCGAAGCCTTTCCCGACTGCTCCGAGGGCGACCTGTCCAAGCTGCGCGCAAGTCTGGTGAACGAAAAAAGCCTCGCCAGGATTGCGCGTGCGCTGGCTCTGGGCGATTTTTTGCTGCTGGGCAAGGGCGAGCAGCACACCGGTGGCCGCGACAAGGACAGCATTCTGGCCAGTACCTTCGAAGCGGTGGTGGCCGCGGTTTACAGCGACGGCGGATTTTCGACCTGTAACGAGTGGGTGCGCGGCCTTTTTGCCGAGCGGGTTAAGCTGTGTCGCGATCAGAGCGCGCTTCAGGATTTCAAAACACGTCTTCAGGAAGTCGTGCAGGCCCGTTTTAAAAATGCCCCACGTTATGAGGTCTTAAACTCGAGCGGCCCCGACCACGACAAGACTTTTGAGATTCAGCTGCTCATCAACGGCGACGTGCTGGCGGGCGCTTCGGGTAAAAGCAAAAAAGAAGCAGAGCAAAGCGCGGCCAAGATAGCCCTCGAGAAACTTGAAGCCAAACTTGAAGCCAAACTCGACCCAAAGCTCGAGGCAAAGCTCGACACCAAATGATCATTCCTATCTTTACGCCGCACGGGGGCTGCCCGGAGCGTTGCCATTTTTGCGACCAGAGCGTTAGCGGGGGCGTTCCAGTTTCGGCCGCAAAGGTCGCCGCGACCATTCAGGCCCACCTGGCCAGCGGCGGACCGGCTGGAGTCGGTGCGGCCTTTTATCAAATCGGGGCAGGTAGGCGCCGTACGCGTGGCCACGCGCCCCGACGCGATAGATGCCGAGTGGCTCCGGCGCCTGCGCGACGTGTTCGGGCTGGCGACCGTCGAGCTTGGCGTGCAAAGTTTCGATGCCGGTGTTCTGAGCGTCCTGGGACGCTCGCACTCCCAATCTGACGTTGCCAACGCCATGCACGTGCTCAAGTCGCTGCAACTGCGCACGAGCCTGCATCTGATGATCGGCTGCCCGGGCGAACGGCCCGAGGCGGACTTCGAGGCGCTGCAGCAGATTCGCGAGCTGCGCCCGGATTTCGTCCGGATTCACCCGCTGCTGATACTTAAAGATACAATTCTGGAACGGCACTGGCGCGCGGGTCTTTTTAAAACCTTGGACCTGGAAACTGCCGTGGACCGGGCCGCCTGGCTGACCCGGGAGCTAGAAAGCAACGGAGTGGGGGTTATACGCCTGGGTCTGCAACCCAACGAGCTCTTAGGTGAATCTGTGGTTGCCGGGCCCTACCACCCGGCCTTCGGCGACCTGGTCCGGGGCCGCATGCTGCGCAGCCGGGTGGCACACCTGATTCAGGGGGCCTTTGAGGCTGGGCCGGGTGGCCCACCCTCAAAGCAGCTTAAAGCCGTGATTGAAAGCCCAGAGCAGCTCTCGGGCGCCCTAAAAGGGCCTAAAAAGACCAATTTGGAGTGGCTCCGCACCCGGTTTGACCTATCTTCCGTGACGGTGCGCGTGGTACAGGACGCAGCTACAAACCATGGCGAAATTAAAGTCCGGCTTCATCACATTACTGGGTCTGCCTAACGCGGGAAAATCGAGCCTGCTCAACAAGCTCGTGGGCGAGCAGCTGGCCATCGTGACCCCCAAGGCGCAGACGACCCGTCAGCTGCTGCGCGGCTATATCGTGCAGCCCGACCTTGAAGCCGTCATTACCGATACTCCCGGCTTGCAAGAGGGCACCACCGCCTTGAACGCAGCACTTTCCAAGAACGCCGCGCGCGCCGTGGCCCTTGCCCGCGAAGGCGGAGAAATCGTGGCGCTGATGATTGACGCGGCCGACATCGGCCGCCGCCTGCGCGACAAGAAACATCTAGGGCTCGAGCCGCTCAAGAACGTGCTCGAGCGCGAGTGCGGCAAGCTGCCGCTCAAATTGCCCGTGCTTCCGACCTTCAACAAAGCCGATCTGATTCGTAAACACGAACACCGCGCCGAAATCGAAGCGGCGGTAATGCCGCTGTTCAATGAGCTGTTTGAAAAGCCGTTGAAGCCGATTTGGATTTCGGTTCCGACCGGCGAAGGCGTAGGCGAGTGGTTGCACGCCGTCAAGCAGGCTTTGCCATTGGGAGACAAAGGCGCGTTGTTCGACAACGACGCTCTTTCAGACCAGAACCTGCGCGAGTTCGCATCGGAGTTCATCCGCGAGCAGTGCTTCATGCAGCTGGGCGCCGAGATTCCTTACTCGGTCGCGGTGCAGATCGAGACGTTTGACGAAAAAGACCCGAAGATCACCCGCATCGAGGCCACCCTGCACGTCGAGCGCGACAGCCAGAAGGCCGTGGTACTTGGCGCCAAGGGGTCCAAAATAAAAGTCATCGGCACCAAAGCGCGCGAGAAGATCGAGCTGCTCATCGGCAAGAAGGTGTTCCTGGGGCTCAAAGTCAAAGTGACGCCGCACTGGGCGCGCGAGCAGAAGTGGGTCGAGAGGTTTGGTTATGGCAGGAGCAAATAAAAGCGACCACGACGGCTCGGCCAAAGGCGCGGGCAAGCTTCCGCGCGTCTGCTTCGTCGGACGCCCGAACGTGGGCAAGAGCTCCTTGTTCAATAGGTTGCTTGGGCGCAAGAAAGCCATCGTGCTCGATATTCCCGGCGTCACGCGCGACGTGTATCGCACGGCCGTAGAGTGGGAAGGCCACAAGCTGGAGCTTGCCGATCTGGCGGGCCTTGAGTTTTGGGACCGCAAGAAGATGGATCCGCGGGATAAGAAAGGCAATGAGGCCGAGCAGCTCAAGAAGCTGGCCACTGAAGCCGCGCTGGAATATCTGAAAACGGTCGACCTGGTCTTGTTCGTCGTCGATGGCCGCGAAGAGCTTACCCCGGCCGACGAAGAGCTGGCGCGCGTGGTGCGCAACGCCAACAAGGAAGTCGTGCTCGTACTGTCCAAGATCGAAGGCCGCGCCGAAGAAGATGCTCAGGGCGAAGCCGTAAAGCTGGGCTGGGGCACTGCCCTGCCCACCTCAGCCGAGCACAACAGGACGCCCCAACGTGGGCAAGAGCACGCTGGTCAATCAGCTGCTGGGCGAGCAGCGCATGATCACCAGCCCCATTGCGGGTACGACCGTCGACACGGTCGACACCGATTTCGTGCAGGAAGGGAAATTCTTTCGCATTCTGGACACGGCCGGCATTCGTCGCAGGTCCAAAACCGAGCAGGGAGTGGAAGTGCTGAGCGTGCTGCAGGCTCTCAGGTCCGTGGCCGACGTCGACGTCGCGCTCTTTTTGATCGATGGCTACGAAGGCATCACCGATCAGGACGAAAAGGTGGCGGGCGAGCTGATCAACGCGGGCAAGCCGGTCATACTGGTCGTCAACAAATGGGATACCTGCCGCACCGAACGCGACGCTTATGCCGAACGCATTCGCGATGAGCTGGGCTTTCTCGACTTCGCCCCGATTCTGTTCATGAGCGCCAGGAAAGGCGAGGGCGTCGAGGACCTATGGGGCCTGATCGACGAAGTGCTCCGCCAGCGTTTCGTCGTGGCTACGACCGCCGACCTGAATCGCTTTCTGGAGCTGGTCGAAGGCACCAACAACCCTCAGAACGTGAAGCTGTTTTACGCCAGCCAGACCACCAAGAATCCGCCGACGATCACTTTCATGGTCAGCGATCCGAAGAAAGTTCATTTTGCCTATGAGCGTTTTCTGAAAAATGAGCTGCGGGGGCGCTACGGCTGGATGGGAAGCCCTTTGAAGCTGATCTTCAAGGCGCGCAAGCGCAGTGAATCCAAGCGGACTCGAAAGTCCTGAATGCTAGCGCGCCAATATGATGCGCGATCTTTGGGCCTCGAGATCGGCAATATGGCGGTCGGTTTTTGCGGCCAGGTCGTCCCACCGCTTCGCCCAAGCCAGATCCGACTCGGCCCGATCGTAATAGTAGGCCGCGCCAGTACGATAGATTTTCGCAAAGTATTTCAGGGAAGCGATATCGGCAGCATGGTTCCATCTTTCCGCTTCCGCTTTATTTTTTACGGACCTCAAGCGTGCCCGATTTGCCTTGGAACATTCATCAACGGAGTAATTTCTTTCAACCAGGATATCAGCTGTAAGGTTGGCGACCCTGGCTACTTCCTCCAGGGCTCCGCTCTTTAGCACGAGAAGCTCTTCCGCCTGGACTTTGTTGCAGGATGCCGCCGCCAGAGTGCCGACGCTCGCAAGGATCACGATAGATTTTTTCAACATTCCATTACTCATGGGGGATTAGGTTGCAAAGCGGGAGCCAGGCAGTGCTTGGAATCGGGCACGGCAAGGCGGGCGAAAACACAAGGCACTTTTCAAGCACGCCGCTGTGGCGGTAAACGACGCGGCGAAGTCTACCCCAGGGAAGACCGACTCGTGATTTACACTGTCGTTAACGTCGACAGAGCCCACGGCGAATCCGGATCGCGCGTCCTACCAAGTCCACATCAAGCCAATGGAAGCCTCAACCCAAGACCCCGTTCGATCGGGAATACCGGCGGCCTTGAACTTCGGATCGAAGTCGTCGCCGAACTGCACCGAGTGCATCATGGCCTCGAGCTGCAGATAGGTTTTCTTGGGCTTCAAGGTCAGTTCGAGGCCGCCGCCAAAACTGAAGCCGATGGCATTCTGCGCCTGCACCGAGCCGGCCGTCGAGGCGTCGCCGTTGCCCGAGCCGACGTTGTCCGTGCGGGTGTAGTAACCCGCGCCCAGAATCAGATGGGGCCCGACGAAGGTGATGGGCGCCGAAAGATCGCGCGTGTCGAAATAGTATTTCACCTTGAACATCACGCGAAACAGGTTCACGTCGGTAAGGCCGTCGGGCGCCACGTTATAATTATGCTTGCTGTTTTCAACCTCGAGCCGCAGGGCGAACTGAAAATCAAACCAGTAGTCGATGCGAAAGGCCACCGTGGGAAAGCCGCCCTGATAAAGTTTTCCGGCATTGCCCGTGGCCGTCGTCGAACCGACGCCCAGGCCCACGCCGAAGAAGCGGCCGAACTGAAAGAACTTTTCGTCCTGCGCTTCGTCCTCGCTGGAATCCATCGGCCGCGAGCGCGCTTCCCGCTGTTGGCAGGGCAAGGAGCAGGGCAGCCATCAAAATGTTCAACGACCTGCGTTTAAAAATAAAAATGCATCCCTGCATTGATGAAAGAGTAACCAATCGTCTTCACGCCAAAAGTACCGGTGACGTTGCTGGCGCTGACGCCGGCCTCGAACAGCCAGCCCAGGCTGTCGATTCCCGGAATAAAAAACTCGGCTCCGAGCACCCCGAGAATCTCAATGCCTGACTGCGCATCTTTGAGATAGGCGAGGCCCACGCAGCTGAAGAAGTTCAGATTCGTTTCGTAGAAGATATTCTTGAAAAGTTTGGCGCCCAGGGTGAACGACGAAGGGTTCAGGCTGTTGAAGCCGACCGCCCCGAGCATGTGCAGATCTTTCGACGCACCGTATTTAACGCTGATTGCCGGCACATTACGGGCCGCCGTGGAGTTTGAAAAATCATTGGTGAACCCAATTCCAAGCCTTCCGGACAAGTCTTTCGCCTGGGCGAGCTGCTCGCCAGTGATTCCCCCAAACATTCCTATGCTCAAGAGAGACACCACCATAAAGGGCTTGAAAAGTCTCATGAAACCAGGGTACTCCTGATCCCAATACCGCGCAACAAAATGGAGACCCTTCAGAATGTCTACGTCCCATCTCGACCGCAAAGCCTTGAAACGTCCTGACGCGTTTCTGGAGCGAATCAACAACCTGTTCACTTACATCAACGAGAACAGCGGGTCATTCCTGGCCATTCTGGGGGTGCTGTTTGCCATCGGACTGGGGGTCACGTTCTACATCAGCCACAGCGACAAGGCCGCGCACGAGGCAGACTCTGCCTTGTACGACGCGCGCCAGGTGCTCGATAAGGGTGTCGCGAAGGTAAAAGACAAGCCCGCCGAATGGATGACCGCAGCTCAGCCAGGACTGGACGCCGTTGAAAAAGTTGCCAAGAATTTCGCGGGCAGCCGCGCTTCTTTTGAAGCGTTTCTTTTAATCGGTGATGCCTATTTTCAGCATGGCAATGCGGCCAAGGCCGTCGATTATTACAAGCTCGCTTCCGACAATGCCAAGCCACGCGCGGCCCGGCCCATGGCGCAGTACTCGCTGGCTTATGCTTATGAAAACATGAAAAACCATGACGGCGCCGTAGACTCACTGCGCCATGTCATCTCTTCGGGCGACAAGACTCTCAAAGCCGACTCCATGATGGCCCTGGCCCGCAACTAT
>JACQAW010000114.1 GCA_016194725.1 Deltaproteobacteria bacterium | reverse complement strand
GTCATGACTTCTTTTTCTCAGCCTACCGGCTGATACAGTGAAGCCGCCTGCTGTAAGCGCTTTTCTAAACTAAGCCAGTCTAGCTGTTTGAGCGCCGCTGCTCCAGAACCATTTCTTTGAGTTGATCTCGTCGTGAGTCCGAACTACTTCATCGGCCGACTTTCCTGACAGTAGGGTTGCAGCTGTCAATTCCGCGAGCTGCACGCCACTGCTCCATGTGCCATGCCTGGAACTGATTTCATCGTGGATCCGAACTACTTCATCGACCGACTTTCCTAACAGCACCGCCACCGCAGTTAATTCCGCGAGCTGTATGCCACTGCTCCATATCCTATGCTTGGAATTGATTTCATCGTGAATCCGAACGACTTCACTGGCGGATTTTCCTGAGAGCACCGCTGCAGTTGTCAATTCCGCGAGCTGTATGCCACTGCTCCATATCCTATGTTTGGAATTGATTTCATCGTGAATCCGAACGACTTCATCGGCGGATTTCCCTGATAGCACCGCTGCAGTTGTTAATTCTGCGAGCTGCATGCCACTGTTCCACATAGCATGCTTGGCGGCGATTTCGTCGTGAATCCGAACGACTTCATCGGCGGACTTTCCTGATAATATCGCTGCGGATGTCAACTCTGCAATCTGCATCCCACTGCTCCACATGTAGTGTTTTGAGTTGATCTCGTCGTGAATGCGAACGACCTCATCGACGGGCTTTCCTGAAAGCGCCGATATAGCTGTCAACTCTGCGACCTGTATGCCGCTACTCCACATGAAGTGTTTTGAATTGATTTGATCATAGATTTCCACGACCCGGACTGCGTTCTCCTTTGCTGACGCAAAGGCGCCGATGCAAGGCACGAGTAATAAAACTAGCAAGAGCACAAACCTCATAGATTACCCTTTCAGAAACACAGTCCGGCGCATCATATATTAGTTGATTATTTAAGTCAACAATAGGATTTTGACTTTACATAGCACGCGTAAACTTTGACAAATCCATCACCGAAGAACTCGATCACCTGGCAGGTTGCATCTACAATCTAGTCTACAAGCAACACCAGTAACAGGCCCGTACGCGGTACCGGTCCTGTCACCGGTGCCGGTTCAGGTACCGTTCACTAATGGTCACAGGTTACGGGTCACCGGCTTAATTACAGACTCGCCCACCCTGATTGCAATGCATTGAGCAACAATCAAGGTCAGAGGTACACTCCGCCCCAGTAGGCCTCGTACATCCCCGCGGCCCGGCACAGCGGTTGCCAATACAGCTCTTGGATTCGCACTGTGAATTTTCCTCGCAGTGAAAGCCCACGTCGGGTGGAACTAAAGTGGCGATGCGCTGCTTGCGTTCCTCGGCGGTTTCTTCTTTCCGCTTTTCCTTGAAGCGGGCTTCGTCAAAGCCCTCGTAAATTACCCTGCCGTCCTGAAATCGTATGAGGTGCGGGTCGAAGTTGCCGTTGTGCAGGTCATAAGCGTCGTAGTACCAGCTTTCTTCGCGCCCGTTCTGAAAATGCCCGTCATAGACGCGCCGGTTGGGCTCGCCGACGAAGTGAATGACGTCTTCTTTTCCCATGCCCGGAGCCACGCGATGCCAGGCGCGCGGCACCAGGGGTACGGGTGGCTTGCCGTCTTCCGATAATTTGATCGGTACCGGGGCCAGGATTACGTTGGCCTTGCGCACGCACGAGGCGAGCATTAGACATGCCAGTGCCGCGGCCAGCATGGTGGTGTAAAGCAGGGACCTAATGCAAGAGTGTAAAAAGTTTGCGGCTTTCATCGAGTACGAATTTCACGATATGTTTGTCGAACTGCATCTTCAGGCCCTGGAACTGGATGCCTACCTTTAAAATGGGTTTGCCGACGTCGCTTGAAATTTCAACGACGTGTTTGACGTGGCCTTCGGCGACAATGTCCATTCCGCGAATGCTGAAGCGAATGTCATGTAACGGCGTGCCGACCTTGAACTTCGCTTTTTCTTCGAGCTTGGCCGCGATGCCACAGCCGCCCGCGCTGATATCGAGCATGCGATAAGCCAGGACGTCCTTGTCGGTGATGGCGTGGCTTGCCGAAAGCGTCTTGCCCGGGTCGAACATCGTGAGCTTGGGCGCCACTTGGCGCGAAAACGGAATGCGCAGATTGACCCGCCGCTGCAGCTTGTAGATCGACTGTGGCAGTGAAAGCCTGAGCAACTTGGGGTGGCTGCGGGGATGGCAGACCGTCTTGAAGAAAAAATTCGTCTGGTCGATCTGGAACGAGCCCAGAATTTCCTGGCTGGCTTGGGCCAGCACTGCTTCGTCAAATGATTCGGGAGTGACCTCGGGCGGAAAGTCCACGGCTACCATTTTGGACTCGCGGTAGGCCTGTGAAAGCTCGGTTTCAAACTTAATGGACTGATTCTTGAGCCAGACCGTGACTTTGATGTGGTGCCGGGTGGCGATATCAAAGATTTTGGCGATCATGATCGACTCTTTGATCTCAAAGAAGTCCGGCTTTTTGCCGCCCGGTGGTTTGGCGCTCACAGTTACATGATCGTGACTTGCCGAAGCAGATCCATGTCCTGAAGAACCTTGCCCGAGCCTCGGACAACGCACGTCAGCGGATCTTCGGCCAGTGCGACCGGCAAGCCCGTCTTTTCCTTGATTAGAATATCCAGGTTCGCGAGCAAGGAGCCTCCGCCCGCGAGAATAATGCCGTTGTCGACGATGTCGGCAGCAAGTTCCGGCGGAGTACGCTCAAGAGCGGTTTTGATCGTATCGATAATCGCCGAGACGGGATCGGCGAGCGCATCACGAATTTCTTCCGAGTTGACTTCAATCGTTTTGGGTGCGCCCGCAATAAGGTCGCGGCCTTTGACCTCGTAGGTTTTTTCTTCCTCGAAAGGATACGCGTTGCCGATGGCCAGCTTGATTTGCTCGGCCGTGCGTTCGCCGATGAGCAGGGAATACTTGCGCTTGATGTAGTTGACGATCGCCTCGTCAAACTTGTCGCCGGCCACGCGCACGGACTTCGAATACACGATGCCGCCCAGGCTGATGACGGCCACTTCGGTGGTGCCACCGCCGATATCGACGATCATGTTGCCGGATGGC
>JACQAW010000122.1 GCA_016194725.1 Deltaproteobacteria bacterium | reverse complement strand
CTTTCGGTGGCGCTGCGATCCCAGTCGCTGGGCTCGGTGACTGCGGCGCTGGCCGAGCTGCTTGGGTTTCGTGGCCGCGCCTTTTTGACCAGCTCGGCCTGTGCCGCTTCGACGCAGGGACTGGCACTGGCCGCGCAGTGGCTGGCGCAGGGAAAAGTAAAGCGCGTGCTGGTGGGCGGCGCTGAAGTTTTGTGCAACCTGACGCTCGAAGGTTTTCGCAGCATGCAGCTGGTGTCGCCGCTGAATTCCACGCCGTTTGACGTCAACCGCAAGGGAATCAACTTATCCGAGGCTGCCGCGTTTGTTTGTCTTGAGCCCGAGGCGACCGCTACCGCCAAGCCGCTGGCCCACCTTTCCGGCTTTGGCTTGAGTACCGACGGCTATCACATGACCGCGCCGCACCCCGAGGGCCGGGGCATTTTCGAGGCCATGCAGGCGGCGCTGAAATCGGCGGGTCTTTCCACGCAGGATATTTCCTGGGTGCATGCCCACGGCACGGGCTCGCGCCACAACGACCAGGCCGAGGGCAGCGCGATTGCGCGGCTTTTCACCGACGGTGCGGGTCGCGCTATTATTGATGGCCCGTGGACCAGCTCCACCAAATGGGTGCACGGCCACGCGTTGGGCGCAAGTGGCGCGCTCGAAACCACTTTGTGCGTACACGCGCTTTTGCAGCAAACCATTTTAAAAACCACCGGGCTCAAAGACCCCGACCCGGCAATCGGACTGCGCCACCCCACCGCCAGCGCGCCAGCCCGACTTCGCCACATCTTAAAAACCACGCTGGGCTTTGGCGGCAGTAACGCCGCGCTGGTGCTGAGCCAGGCCGGTGCGCGATGAATATTCACGTGGTCAGCACCGGGTTATCCCGCGGCAAGGATCTCGAAGCGCTGAAACGTCAGGGCGATTTTCGCAAAGCCACCCACAACATGATGCTGGCCTGGCTTTCGATTGAAGAAGCGCTGCAGCCGCTGGCGGGCCGCCTGGCCATGGACGCGATGGTATTGGGTTCGGGCTTCGGTGAGCTCGAGGTGACGCGAAATTTTCTAAAAGGCCTGGCCGAGTCCGGCCTGGCGCGCCCGCTGCTTTTTCAAAACAGCCTGCACAACGCGACGCTCGGTTTTCTGGCCATGAAGCTGGCGCTCACCGGCCCCAGCATTACTGTCAGCAACCGCTGCTTCACGGGTGAGAACTGCCTCGAAGCCGCCATGTTGCTGCTGCAGCAAGGCCAATGCCGAAGCTGTCTGGTGACGGGCGTCGATGCGTTGATACCCGAGCTTGCTCCGGCGCTCAACGCGATTTATCCCGTGCCGGTGACTCTTGGCGAAGGCGCGGCGACCTTGCTGCTCGTGAACGACGCAGGTCAGCGCCAGCTGGGGCTTCCGATACTGGCCACGCTGCACGACGTGACTTATGACTGGAATGCCACGGGCCAGGCCGACGCGGAAATTTTCAGCCACGGTTACTACGAAGCCGACGCGATTGAAATACTGGTGGAACGGCTGCGCGCCGGCACTCACTTGACAGGCACCACGCTTGGTCTTGCCAAGCCTGACGGCAGCCGCTCGATTGTCCACTGGTCCCTGGGGGCCGGCTGAAAATGCAGGCTTCACTGGACCGTCTTCTGGGGCAAAGCATTCGCAGAATTCACGAGCCGGGCGCGGAAGTAAAGTCGCTCTATCTGACTTTCGATGACGGGCCCAACTCAGACAGCACCCCCGAGGTACTGGAAACGCTTGAGACGTGCCGCGTACCAGCCACGTTTTTCGTGGTCGCCCGCAAGGCCGCAGCCAAACGGCAGCTCGTGCAAGATATTCGCGCGAATGGCCATGCGATCGGGAACCATTCGCTGGACCACCGCTACGGCAGCTTTTTTTCGGGACGCGCTAAAATGCTGGAATGGATCACAAGCTCCGAGGAGATGCTCAAAGAAACCACTGGCGCCCCCAGTGTGGGCTTTCGCCCGCCGGCCGGCGTGCGCACGCCCGAGCTGCACTGGGCGCTCAAGCAACTCAACCTGCCCTTGGTTATGTGGCAGCGGCGTTTTTATGACACGGTCGTGCCTTGGAATGAAAAGCGCGCATTGCGCTCTTTAGCCAGCTCGACTTCGGGCGAAATTATTCTGCTGCACGATGCCCAGCCCGTGAAGCGCCTGCCAGGATTTTTGAAAACCCTGGCTTCCTACATCAAAACGGCGCAGCAGCAGGGATATGAGTTTCGCCCGCTGACTCGCGCCCTTTGCCAGGAATAGCCGCGGGCGAACGCTCATTGGGAAATGAGCGGGCAACGGTGCGCAGCACCTGCTGCTCAATTCTTTTCGATTTCGGGCTCCATTGCCGGCATGGTTTTGACGTCTTCGGATTTTGTAGACTCAGCCTTCGCCGGCTCAGTCTTGGCAGGTTCTGCCGTTTCCGCGGCCGGCTTGGCGGAACTGGCCAAAGTCCATTCCGCGTTTTCAGCAAGCACGTCGCCCAGCTTCATGCCGTCGCCGTTGGGATTGTCGTATACTTTTCTCACGACCACGCGTGGGTCGCCGCTCTTATTGCCGGCCATGGTGCAGACAAAGCGAAAAGTTTTGGTTTCGCCCGCGTGAAAGTCGATCATCTTCGAGGCAATGCCATTCATGCCGTGGTTCAGGCTGCCTTTGTCGGCGCCTTTGAAACACTGCAAATCGTCGAGCACGATGATGATGCTTTTGCCCGACTCGTTGCCGATGGCGAAATTGACGTCAAACTTGTTCTTGCGGTCTTTGATGGTGGAAGCGGAAAGGCTCACGATGCCGCCCTTCACCACCCGGTTCTCGCTCGACTCGAGTTTCTTTTTTCCATGCGAACAGCCAACTGCGGCCGTGACGGCCAGCGCTACAGACAATACGAACGACAGCGTAAGTTTTTTCATAGTGAAACCTTTCGATAGTTTTTTTCCAATATAATCCAAGGTAGCGTTTTGTCCATGCCCTTGACACGGCCGTCGATTTGCCAAAAAAAGGCCGGCCCTCTTGCGAGAGCCGGCCTTTAATTAACTTTCATGCGACCATCTTGGCCGCACAAGAGCTAAAGCTTGAATTACTTGAGTACCGGCGCCTGCGCCGCGCAGGAGCGGACGATGCCGCCAACCCAGGCGTTGGGCATGTACTTGGTCAGACGAACTTCTTTCTTTGTCAGGAAAGGAACGTCTTCGCCCTTGATCTGGGCATCGACCACCCAGTGCGCCGTCTTGTGGCGAAGCTGGCCGGTGGCCTGATCGGTCACGTCGACGTCGACCATGTCCAGGAACTCGAGGCGAACCATCGAGTTGTACTGAAACGCGCTTTCGGTAATCATGAACGTGTACACGTTGTTGTTCCAGCCGTAGTCGGGACGGATGACGTGCTGACCGACATAACGGCCTTCAGCGTACATGTTCACCTTCACGTCTTTGCGTGGGTCGTTGGCATGCTTGACGCCTTCGATTTCGATTTGTACGTGGCGGTCCTGGTTGTAACCATAGATGCGCACCTTGGGGCCGTAGCCGTAGCACGACATGCTCGACATTACGGCTTTGGCTTCCGGGTTGAACTGGCCGGGGCAGAACGTCGCGACGTTGCGGTCGGGGTTCGGCTCGGTCACGATTCTACCGTACTTCCATTCCTTGAGCTCTTCCGTGCCGCCATTGATGTGGGCGTTCGGGTTGAACGGCTCGTTTGCGGGAATGGTGAAGTCAAAAGTCTTCACGTCGGGGCAGATGTTGTTCGCCAAAGCGCCCATCATCTTGCCTTGCACGCAGCCCAGATCGATCTGGTGGCCGCAGGCCGCGCGGGCCGCGTTCACGCAGTAGTTGCTCTTGGCCTGGCCGCGAGCTGCCATTTCGACTTTTTCCACGCAGCCCTGATAAGTATCGAGAATGGCTTCGTCTTGCTGCACGTCGATCGTGAAGCTCCTGCCCGCGTAAGGGTTCGTGGCCGAAAAAATCGCCTGATAATAGCTGCCAATCGCCTTGAGCGTATTGGGAACCTGCATGGCGATGGCCTGCGCATCACCCATGCGCCAGGGTGGCACGAGCTTCAAGCCAGCGTCGGCGTAGCTGCGGCCCAGCACTTCGTCGATGCCGCTCTTGAAACGGGAAAGCGCGGTCTGCACCGCCTGGCTTGCGCGAATTTTCTGCGCGGCCTTGCCACTCAGCTTTTCGTTGGCCGTGCTCATCACGGTTTTGAGGTTATTCAACGTGCCGACCCAGCCTGAAAGATCGGAAATAGCCGCTTCACCACGCGCCGGGGCCGAGCTTTTCAGCTGGCGGAAAGCCATGTCTTCTTTGAGAAGCGCTTCATTGCCGCCTTCGACCAGGTCGTGAAAGTCACCGACTGGATTACAGCCGGTCAATATCATCGCGGTCAGGGCCGCAATCGAACACAAGGCCATGGCCAGGCCAGATCTCTTAGTCATTTTAATTCTCTCCAAGAATATTATTGCCCCAGGCTTAACATCGTTGACTCAATGCGTCAAGCAATCAAATTTTGCTTCCTTCGATTATGCGGCGCGGTTTCCCAGAAGCTGCAAATCCCTGTACTCTAAATGCTTGTAGTTCACGTCACATCAAGGAGGATTTATATGGCACGCAAACAGAAGTTCGATCTGACTCAGCTGGTTCACGGTGGCTTCCTCGCGAACGGCGAAAAGGTTTACTTCGTCGTTGACCCCTCAAAGGTGGGCGCGGTGGTAAAAGCGCCGAACGGTGAGTACAAACTCGACTTCGAAGGCGACCCGATTTCAGTGCACGCCGCCGCTCAAAAGTACCTGGGCCAGGAGCCGCCAAACCACGGCGCCAACTGGATTCGCAAGGACAACGGCAAAACGCTTTTTGAAGTCTGGCAGTCCAGCCAGGCTGATGACTGAGCCGTAACCCCTGCTCTGATAATTCAGCGCAGCACTTCGGTGCTGCGCTTTTTTTTGCCGGCTTTCATTTCGGCCAATGAAATTTATGAATGGCTTCGATTCGTTCGGTCGCTTAGACTGCTACTTTAAACGTTGGCATCTGGGAGGCATCAATGTTCGGAATATCGTCAATTCGGATTCTCGCATCAGTCTTTGGGGGCTGCGCCGCGGGTCTGGCGATTTCCCTGAGTGCCTGCTCTCTTGATGTTCCGAAATCGAATAGCAATGGAATCCGAATCATCATAAATGATCCAAATAAAAATGCCGCGCTGGCGGCGCCAATGTTCAACACCTTTGCCGCTCTTGTGAATGCACCCCACATTCTCAGTACGAACCCCACAAGCACAGCCGATTTCAGTTGTTTCGCGGTAAATGTGACTGGTGCTGGAATTGCGCCGGATAGCACGCAGCTTCAGGGCTGTACCTCGTCCACCAACATGCATGGAACCGGCGTCGGGTTGGTTTCACAAACCGTACCTCGCGGAACGCCAATCGCGCTCACCGTTCCGTCCGGTCCGGCACGCAGCATAGACGTCTACGGTGTCTTCCCCCCTGATCAATCCTGCACCGGCACGTCAAATAGCGGCGGCGGCGGCGGCGCTGGATATTTCCTGGGCCGCAATGTGACTGACCTTGGAGCGGACACCACGGTTACCGTGGGGATTGGTTACGGCGGCGCAAATCCGGAAGTCGTCTGCACCGGAGGCAGCGGCGGCAGCGGCGGCAGTGGCGGCGGCTTTTTCATAAACGAGCCTTCGCCCAAGGCTGGCTGCCAGTCCTCGAGTTATACGATGGTACTCAGCGGCGGTGGCTTTCTTTCAGGGGCAACCGTGACCATTGGCGGGGCGACCTGCACGTCCCCTGTCGTTGTCAGCCCTAATCAGATCAACTGCTCCGTGCCCAGTGGCTTACCTGCAAACAGCAATACGAACATCACCGTAACAAATCCAGGCGGCGCAACGTCGAGCATTAATTTTTTCCAGGTTATTGCATCGGGGCAGCCACATCTTAGTACCGACGTAAATCCGGGCAATATGGACTTTGGCAGCGCGGTGGCCTCCAGCGGACACAACGACTTGACAATCAACTACACGAGCGACGGCTGCGTGACTGCCAATGAGATTTCCGGCAGCACTCCGACCGGGATTCCCGCGCCGTTTTCTTTCATTACGGGCGGTACCTGCGCGCTTTCAAGCGCGACGCTGCCGGTTAACACCTCGTGCTCGGTCATCTTGCGTTTCGCTCCGACCTCAACGGGCGCAGCCAGCGGCACGCTCCTGCACAACACGTTCTTCACGGGCGGCGATCCCGACATCCAGATGAACGGCACAGGAACCTGAGCCAAAGGAAATTATTTTCCGTTTGCACGCCACGCTCGCTGACGCTAGCCTACCTGTATGCTTCAAAATCGCGCGATTAAAAGTTTGGCGTCGCTTGTCATCGGCTGCATCCTGGGACTTGCCGTTGGCCTGAGCGCCTGCTCGCTTGAGGCGCCAAAATCAAACAACGGAATCAAGATTGTCATCGATGATCCTCACAAAAACGCTGCTCTTGCGGCCCCGATGCTCAATAGCTTTGAGTCCCTCATGTTCAGCCCCCACATACTCGCGGTAGGACCATCTTCCACGGCTGACTTTACCTGTTTCGCGGTGAACGTCACTGGGGCTGGAATCTCACCAAATAGCGCGCAGCTTCAAGGGTGCACGTCCTCGACGAATATGCATGGTACCGGAGTGGGAAGTGTTTCCAACACGACCGCACGCGGTACACCTGTAAGCTTGGCCGTGCCTTCGGGCCCAAGCCGTACGATCGACGTCTATGGGGTTTTTCCACCAGATCAGCAGAACTGCGGCGGCGCCGCGCAAGGTTCCAGTGGTGGCGGCGGCGGCGGTGGATATTTCCTTGGCCGCACGGTCAGTGACTTAGCCGCGGACACAACAGTGACCGTGGGCATAGCGTATGGCGGTGCAGCTCCAGACGTGGTTTGCACAGGTGGAAATGGCAGCGGTCAGGGTTTACAAGTCAACTCCCCCTTTCCGGGGGGTGGAATAAACACGGGCGGTTTCAACGTCACGGTGAATGGTTCAGGCTTCCTGGCCACAGCCATCGTAAAAATAAATGGAGTGGTCTGCAGCAGTCAAACCTTCTTCAGCTCCAATAGAATTGACTGCGTTACCCCCAACAACTCGGGAACCACCGGTAATGTCGTTCTGTCGGTTGACAATCAGGACGGAAAACCCGCGGCGAGCATCAATTTCTTCAATCTCTCAAGCTCAGGAGTAGCTAACGTCTCGGTCAACATCAATACCAGTGGCGTCGATTTGGGGCATGTCGCGGTGGGGTCGCACGTGGATTCCACCTTCACCTTCCAGAATGAGGGCAATGTCTCCGCGAACGTAGTCTCGGCTGAGCCGATGTCAGCACCTTTTTCGACGTTCTCAACCGGGAGCTGCTCCTTCTCCGGAACACTGGCTCAACACGCCAGCTGCACCATGACTGTCAGGTTTGCTCCGTCCGGTTCTGGCAGTTTCGATACGTCTTCAGTAAACTACTTCACCTCGGGCGGACCTCCGGTCAGGTTTGTCGGCTTTAACCCTTAAGATTGCAGTGGCTCAGGGTTGCCGCGCCCCTCAATTTCTGGTGCCGCTAGTCACCGACTGATTGGGCCGACTAAAATCTTGTGGCGACGCGCGGTACTGAGGTAATAAAAAGCCATGCGCCCAAACTTGGTTATCATCGTCACTGCCGCCTTCACCACCTGCTGTGTCACCGCCTGCATGACCACGCCCGTCAGCGGTCGCAAGGCGCTCAACATCATGCCCGAGTCAGAAGAGATCGCAATGGGCGAATCAGCCTACAAAGACGTTTTGAAAAAAGAAAAAATTTCGCACGATTCGCGCCTGAATGCCATCGTTACCCGCGTGGGCAAGCGCATCGCGGCGGTGGCCAACAAACCTGAATACCAGTGGCAGTTCGTGGTCATCGACTCTGAGGTTCAAAACGCCTTCTGCCTGCCGGGCGGAAAAATCGCGGTTTACCGGGGTATCATTCCCATCACGAAAAACGAAGCCGGCCTGGCCACGGTCATGGCGCATGAGGTAACCCACGCCCTGGCCCGGCACGGGGGCCAACGCATTACTCAAAACATGGAGCTCTCGCTGGGCATGGGAATCATTCAGGCGCTGCTGCTCAGGCCGGGCGAAAATGACACGGCCGCCGACCAGCAGAAGCGCCAGATGATCATGGCCGGGCTTGGTGCCGGCGCCACGGTTGGAATCGTACTGCCGTTCAGCCGCGGCGACGAGGCCGAGGCCGACGAGGTGGGGCAGATTTTAATGGCGCGGGCGGGCTACGACCCCGAAGAAAGCATCCGCTTCTGGGATCGCTTCTCAGAAGCCACGAAGGGCCAGTCGCCCCCCGCGTTTCTGTCCGATCATCCGTCCAGCCCCTCGCGCGCCCAGGACCTTCGCGATCGCCTGCCCACGGCCAAGACCGAGTACGAGCGGGCGCCCCAGCACTATGGGCTTGGCGACGCTTTTTAAAAAAAGTGCGATGGGCTTTGACCCCCACCGCACCTTTGACTTACTCGGAACTGAACTGCTTGAGCTTACTGCTGAACCGGCCGTGGCATCTGAGTGGCCAATTCGGTGGTCATCTTGCCCATGCCGTCTTCAAGCTTTTCGTTGAAGTCGTTCTCGAAGCCTTGCAGCGCCGAGATGGCAACCATGACCTGAGACCCGGCTGGGCAGCTGCCCAACTTTGACGTGACTACCGCAACCGAAGCCACCTGGTCGTCCTGAGCCGGAGCAGCCGTCAGACGAATCAGATCGCCGGCAGTGAGCGTGCAAGCCGCGCTGCCGTCGGTAGGGCTGGCCGAAAGATCAGACGACACCACGAAGATGTGGCGCAGGTCGTTTAGCGTATTGCTGAGAACGACTGGTTGCTGCTGCTCCTGAGCGCGAACATCGGCTTCCACCTGCGCGCGCAGCTGGTCTTTGATCTGGTCGTCGATCTGAGCCTGAGCAGCCGCGTTGGCGTCCGCCTGGGCGTTGGCAGCATTGATGGCGTACTGTTCCGCCAAAATTTCGGCCAGGATGTAGTCGGTCAGCCAGTAGCTTGGGCCGTAGTACGTCGGATACGGGCGGTAGTAGTAACCGTAGTAACCGCACCATGGAGCGCTTGCCCAGCCCCAGGCGTAAGTCCAAGGACGGCTCCAGCCGGTGTAAGCCCAGCCGTAGTACCAGTTGTCGAAGTGACGATAAGGCACGTAGCCGTAGTAACGGTGGCTGCCGATGCTGTAGCCGTTGTAGTTGCGGACGTAGGTTACGCCGCCACGGTTGTAGCTACGTTGCATGCTGTAGCTGTTGCCGGTGCGCACGTAACGGTTCGTGTAAGTTATGCTGCCACGGGTAACGACGCGAGATGGACGAGTCACGACTCCACCGCCGCGCGAGGGGTTCGAAGGACGAGTCACGACTCCGCCGCCGCGCGAGGGGTTCGAAGGACG